>CAKZKZ010000036.1 GCA_937124495.1 uncultured Dokdonia sp.
GATCTCTTGTGTGTACTACATAAAACTCGTGAGATACATTTTTTGCCCCTTCGTTTTTTGAACCTACCGTAATCTCCAAAGGATTAACCATAAATTCTTTAGCAATACGCGCAACTTCTCTAGGCATCGTTGCACTAAAAAGCCATGTAAGTTTGTCTTCAGGAGTATCAGCTAAGATGGTTGTGATGTCTTCATAGAACCCCATGTTAAGCATTTCATCTGCTTCATCAAGTACACAGTAGCTTAGTTTTGTGATATCCACCATACGTCTACGCATCATATCTTGCATACGACCTGGTGTTGCTACTACAATTTGAGCTCCTTTTGATACTTCTCTAGCTTGTTCTTGAATATTAGTTCCTCCGTATACGGCAACGACACGTAATCCTTTTACATGCTTTGCATATAATTTCATTTCATTGGTAATCTGTAAACAAAGTTCACGAGTAGGAGCAATGATAAGTCCTTGTGTTGTGCGACTTGAAGCGTCTATTTTTTGTAATAATGGAAAACCAAAAGCAGCTGTTTTTCCAGTACCTGTTTGTGCAAGCGCTACCATGTCTTGCTCTTCTTCAAGTAATGTAGGGATTGCTTTTTGTTGGATTTCTGATGGAGTTACAAACCCCATATCAGTGATAGCCTGAAGTAAAGGCTCGTTTAAGCCCAATTGATCAAATGTCATTTGATATATTTTATACATTAGTGTGCTGTAAGAAGCGCAACGACGTATAAAAACCACTTGCTTCGATCAACACATGTGTATCGAGTAATTTCGATACAAACCCCACCCTGAGGTTTTGAAGGTGCAAAGGTACAATTAAAAAATGAATTATTATTATCGATTTTAGAATGCGAAATTACTTGAATTAAGAGATGTACTTAATAAACTTTTCTACTGCTTTTCCGCGGTGCCCTATCTTACCTTTTAAGGCAAGTGCCATTTGAGCAAACGTAACGTCATAGCCATCTGGCATAAAAATGGGGTCATATCCAAAACCTTCATCTCCATGACGTTCTTTTGTGATTTTCCCTTTGCAAATACCTTCAAAAGTG
This sequence comes from uncultured Dokdonia sp., assembly GCA_937124495.1. Lineage (GTDB taxonomy): Bacteria > Bacteroidota > Bacteroidia > Flavobacteriales > Flavobacteriaceae > Dokdonia. The sequence goes on from CAKZKZ010000036.1 coordinate 1,054, forward strand.
TATGTCTTGTCCGCTTTCGCGAAAGCGATTACTGTCTTAAATTGCGCACTTCTGTCAGTTTGAACAGCGAGTTTGATCAAAACCTTGTTCATATTATCTAAAGCATTTCTTTGAGGGCCAGCATATCGAGCTGAATATACACCAGGTGCATTATCAAGTGCAGCGATTTCAAGACCAGTGTCGTCTGCAAAACAATCATAGCCATATCGCTCTTTTACATAGTTTGCTTTTAAAAGAGCATTGCCTTCTATTGTAGGAGCATCTTCAATAATATCTTCGGTACATCCTATGTCATCAAGACTCTTTAATTGAATATGATCAGGGAGTAATGCCTGAACTTCTTTTAGTTTATGTGGATTGTTTGTGGCAAAAACGAGCGTCATGAGTATAGCGTTAAATCTAACAAGAAGCTAAGATACGTCAGAAACTAACATGGGTAAATAGTCACACTATAAAAATGATATGTATATTTAACATGAATTGAAAATCAAGGCCTTTCAGAATTGTATGATGATATATTAAGTCTTAATGAATTTTGTATATCTAAAATAGGGTAGTACTACTTGATTTTCAAAACAGAAACTAACCCCTTTAAAAATAGGATGTTATTAAAGTAAGTTTGATCTTATCCTAAATAAATTACCTCTATGGCAACAACCACTAAAACCAAAACCACGACGGCATCAGATACAACTGATACCGCTGCTAGTACGGCAAAAAAACCTATTACAGATACCACAAATGTATCTTCAAATGAAAAACCAAAAGTAGCACCTAAGACAGCAACAACCTCAAAAAAAACAAACACCACAACAAGACAAAAGAAAGATACGGTAACAACGCGTCATGAACTAGGGATATCAGAAGATATAAAAGAAGAAATGAGCCGTGAGATTAATGAAATGCTCTCTTTTGCAACCTATAATGGGATTATTATCAATACAGATGTAATTTCATTAATACAAGATAGTAATGTGGATGATTTAATCAATGCGCATAATATGCTGTGTAAGAATATTGCACCAGCGACTCCAAAGTCAATTACATTTGTAAAGAAATTGAGAGAAAATGGCACAAAGAAATCATTGTTTAGTAAAATTCCTTTAGTGCGTAACCTTGTCATACTAGCCATTCTTTTTCTAGCAACATTTATAGCAACAGGCTCTAGTAAAGAGGTAAGTGATGCCTCTCTAGATTTAGGAGTTATGAATAATAATGGAATCAATTTATTACTTAATCTTGCATATTTAGCTTCTGTGTCAGGTTTAGGTGTTTTGTTTTACTTGCTTAAAAACGTGAGTTCGGCTGTAAAGAATGGTACCTTGGTTCCAGAAGATTCTATTTATTATATAGCGCTTGTTGTATTAGGAGTCATTGCAGGACTTATTATGTCTGAAATTTTAAATCTGTATACAAAAGACCCTGATACTATCAATCTTTTCAATAAAAGTGTGTTAGCGCTTATAGGTGGCTTCTCTTCAGATGCTATATTTACAGTGTTACAAAGTTTAATAGATCGTCTTAAGGCGATTTTTGCTCCTTCAAATTAATAAAAGTTATGATTACAAAAGAAGAATTTCAAACCATAGTACCCGATGTCAATTGGAAATATATAGAACCCTATTTAGATATTTATGTAGCTATATTAGATCAATATGAAATCAATACACCTCTGCGTAAAGCACATTTTCTAGCACAGATTTCTCATGAGAGCGGAAGCTTTAAGTTTGTGAAGGAAAATTTAAACTATTCAGCAAAAGCATTATATGCTGTTTTTAGAAAGTATTTTCCAACGTTAGCAGCTGCAGAGATTTATGCTAGACAACCTGAGAAAATTGCCAATAAAGTATATGCAAGTCGTATAGGTAATGGTAATGAAGCTAGCGGTGATGGATGGAAATATAGAGGTCGTGGCTTAATACAATTAACGGGAAAGGACAATTACACCTCTTTTTCTGCGGCAACTGGGCAGGACTTTATTGCACATCCAGAACTAGTAGCACAACCAGAATGGGCATTGTCTTCTGCTTGTTGGTTTTGGAAAAAAAGAAGAATTAATAGATATGCAGATATGGATGATATTCATATGGTAACAAAACTCATTAATGGTGGGTTTAACGGCCTCGAGCATAGACAGCACTTCTTAGATGAATATAAAAAACTTTACAAAATCTAACCCCCAGCTATTATGAAAACAATAAAAAAACTTTTGATGCTTAGTTTGACACTACTAGTAATTGTCTCTTGTGCGTCTATTCCTGCATCTACTTCTACATTAAGTAAGGAGATTATCAAAGAGGCAGATGGTATGCATCAATTAAATATCTCTTTAGTCAATCAATTATATGCAGAGCGTGAGCAACGTATTAATGATTTTATTACCTATCAATATACACCTGCATTGCTTGTAAATTATCAGAAATTGCTCCCAGATTCTATAGATTATAAGACGGAGCTTCCAAATATTCTGAAAAGCATCGTACCCGTAATTAATAAAAAGAGGGATTCATTACAAGGTATTTTAAGTAAAGAGCAGAAAACGATTATAGATCAACTTAATTCGAGCTACACATCATATACGAACTCATCTGCGGCATTACAAGGATTGATCGATTCTGCTGTAAAATTGAAGGCATCAGAGAGTAATGCCTTAACAGCATTAGAAAACCTTACAGGTGTATCATCTGGAACAGTGTCTAATATAGAGTCAAAATTAGAAAAACTCTTAACAGAATCTGGGACAACGATAGATCAATTACTTCAAATAACAAACAGTTTAAAACAATAAGATTATGGCTATAGATTGGGATGCGCTTGCAAATAAAGCAGCACAGCAAACAGACGGGCAGTTTAACAAAGAGCTAGCAATGTTAACTAGTTTAAATACCACTGAAATAGATACATTTATTGCAGATAGTAACATCAGTAATGAAAACGCTGTAAAAGTATTGAAAGAAATAAAGAATGCAACAAACTCTAATAATCAAAAAGCAACGGCCATTGCGAGTATAGACAATGGTGTTGGGTTTTTAGTGAGTTTAGTAGGTAAAGTAGTGTGATACTGTGTTCGCTTTCGCGAAAGCGAATAAAGAATAAATGCCATTTGTATCAAAATACAGGTGGCATTTTAGTATTATGATTGTTTAAACGAGATTGAATATAACGAGCGCGTATGCATAAAAACGGATATAGCGCAAAGCACCAAATAGTAAATAATTAGTAAACTTATACTTAATCATACCCGCTGCAATACTAGTCATAGCAAATGGAATAGGGAGTAATGCGCCTACTGCAATAATAAGTCCACCCCATTTGCGGGTGTTCTTAATATGTTTTTTCATTTTTACTTCTAAATAGTTGTGTACTGCTGGTATCTTAGTAATCCCTTTTCCCATAAAAAAGGAAAGGATCCCTCCTAGATATGACATGGTTGCTAATAATGTGAGACTTATCAATGGTGATGCTGTTTTGCCACTCCAAGCGATAAATAGTTCTGGTGGAATAATCCCCAATATAGATTCTGATACTAAAAAGGTGAAGATAATTGTAAAGTCAGAATAATTATCTATCACATACGTAAGTGCTGTATTTACATCAATGACAAAATAATTAATAAGCAATAAAATTCCTACAACAATAAGAATAGCGGGTACTGCTTTTTTAAGCGCATCTTTGATAAAGCTATAAAAACCAGTATAGCTGTAGTATTGATGCAATAATTGCAGGCGGCTTTTTTTTCTAGGTTTTGTAGGATTCATAGTAAATGTATGCGAGCTATTTTGATGTTGTAAAAATACTATTTACTAGACGTATTTTGTCCTAACAAATTACTAAAAATAAATAGTATTTTTTCATAAGACGTATTTTAGTTCAAGATGTTACGTAAAAAGACATGTATTTAATAGCTGTTTTTTATAATTAAGACTTTTGAATATGCTATTGTTACTTTAAAAGTAGGGGTAAAATGATGTAATTATCTTTTTAAGAAAGACATTTTCGGGCGTTTTAATTTAACGCTTCACTTAGTCCATTGTTTTGATGAATTCAGTACAGCGACTTCTTAGAAAGGAAGGTTCTAGTTTTAAAAAGAGTTTGTTGTTTTTTACTTATTAGTGAAATAAAATTATCTAATCTCTCAACTTTAGAGTAACAATAAATATTAATGTTACGTTTTATCGTAAAATAATCTTTTTTCTTTAAGCGAAGCGATCTATGCTCTTCTTTATTCTAAATTTCAAAACTTACTATCCAGATCGACTATTTTATGCTGTATCGCATAGACGACAAGACCCGCAATGTTTTTAGACTCTGTCTTTAATAATAAATTATTACGATGTCCTTCTACTGTACGCGGACTTATAAACAGCGCTTCTGCAATTTCATTGGTAGTATGTTGTTTGCAAATAAGTTCTAATACTTCTTTTTCTCTTTTTGTAAAATACGTAGTGTCAAAGTTAGACTTCAATTTCTTCTCTGACGGATTTAAGAGTCCTTCTTGAATAAATTTAAGTACTTGACTGTCATAATAGA
>CAKZKZ010000037.1 GCA_937124495.1 uncultured Dokdonia sp.
CTTTACGACGATCTCCAAAACCTGGCGCTTTTACAGCGGCAATTTTAAGAGCGCCACGAAGCTTGTTTACAACCAAAGTAGCCAGTGCTTCTCCGTCTACATCTTCGGCAATAATAAGAAGTGGTTTCCCTGTTTGTGCTACAGGTTCTAATACAGGAAGTAAATCCTTCATAGAAGATATCTTTTTGTCAAAAAGTAAGATATATGGGCTTTCTAATTCAGCGTTCATTTTCTCACTATTTGTAACAAAATATGGAGATAAATATCCGCGATCAAACTGCATCCCTTCTACAACATCTACGTATGTTTCTGTTCCTTTTGCCTCTTCTACAGTGATGACTCCTTCTTTTCCTACTTTTCCAAAAGCTTCTGCAATCAATTCTCCAATAATGTTATCATTATTTGCAGAAATCGCTGCGACTTGCTTTATTTTTTCTGAAGAGTTACCCACTTTTGTGGTTTGCTTCTCTAAGTTTTCTGTAATCGCAAGTACTGCTTTGTCAATACCGCGTTTTAAATCCATTGGATTTGCACCTGCCGCTACGTTTTTAAGACCTTCTTTTACGATCGCTTGAGCAAGTACGGTTGCAGTTGTTGTTCCGTCTCCTGCAAGATCGTTTGTTTTTGAAGCTACTTCTTTTACCATCTGAGCTCCCATATTTTCAAGAGCATCTTCTAGTTCTATTTCTTTTGCAACGGTAACACCATCTTTAGTTACTTGTGGTGCTCCAAATGATTTACTTATGATGACATTACGACCTTTAGGTCCTAATGTTACTTTTACTGCATTTGCTAATGCATCTACACCACGCTTAATGCCGTCACGTGCTTCGATGTCAAATTTTATATCTTTTGCCATGATACTCTTATTAGATTGCCATTCCCGATATATCAGGAACCTTATGATTTCTTAATTTGTTTGAGTTGCGATTTATATGCTTTCGCGAAAGCGGATACTACAAGATTTCAACGAATTGATATTGTGTAGTTCTTAGGTTGTGTGAATTATACGATCGCAAGAATATCTTCTTCTTTCATAATCATATAATCGTTACCATCTATGGTAAGCTCTGTACCTGCGTATTTTCCGTAAATAACAATATCTCCTGTTTTTACAGTCATATCATGATCTTTTTTGCCAGAGCCTACAGCAACAACTTTCCCTTTTTGTTGTTTTTCTTGTGCCGAATCAGGAATATAAAGTCCAGATGCGGTTTGAGTCTCTGCTGGTAGTGGTTCTATCACTACACGATCAGCAAGTGGTTTAATGTTTAAAGCCATTTTTTGATTCGTATTTATTAAGGTTAAATAAGTTATTATTGTATAGTTGTGTGTAAGTCAGAAATTATGCCAGTTGTAGGATGCTGACAAATTTACAGCGCAAATGACAAACGATTGACAAATGGTGTCAAACAAAAAATGCCAACTTGAAAAGTTGGCATTTTTTGTTTTTTGTAATGTATTATTACTCTTCTGGAGTATCATTTGTTGTATCGCCAGAAGGAGCAGGGATATCAACAGGTGCTGTTGTTTGTGCAGCATTTGGATCAAATACTTGAGACTCACCTCCAGTATCTCCAAAAATAGATATGTTACTTAGTAGGATAAGTACTAATAAAAGTGTTGCTAATCCCCAAGTTGCCTTGTCTAGAAAGTCTGTTGTTTTTTGAACACCACCCATTTGTTGTGTTCCTCCGCCTCCAAAAGAAGAAGATAATCCTCCACCTTTAGGGTTTTGCACCATAATAACTACGACGAGTAAAAATGCTACTATAATGATTAATACTAAAAATATATAAAATGTAGTACTCATAATTCTTTATTTTCTTCTAATTGCTGTATTGCCCGAATTTGGTCTGCAAAGAAACCATTTTTTTCTGGATATTTCAAACTTAAAATCCGATAAGCTTGCTTTGCTTTTTTAAAGTTTTTTTGCTCTACATATACGCGTGCTAAAGTCTCTGTCATTAAGGCTTCAGAAGACATGAGGGATTCTTTTGCAAGATTTTTTTTAGGTAAAACCTTGGCTGGTGAAAATTCAATTTTAGGATTAGACGCTATAAAAGAGTCAACAATGTCTTGCTTACGCTTTTTGATATTGACATCTGTATCTTCAGTCCCTGATATTTTAGAGGGTTCAAATGCTTGGTCTTTACTAGGCGATGATGTTGTTATTTCTTCCTTATTTTTTTCTTGTGATAAAAGGTCCCTCTTTATAGGCGAAAACCTAGAAATTTGTAACCATTCCTGGAAAGAATGAACTTCGTTTGTGTCAAAATCCAAAGGTTTTCCGACAGAAAGTATTTCTTTTGGAGATTGTTTTGTGATTTCTGAATTTTCTTTTTTCACAAATAAATTTGGGTCCAGAATTTTTGAAGCTTTTTCTTGCTCTTCATCCTGAACTTGTAGCGATACATCTTGTAAATCTTCTATGTCGAGTGCTCTTAACTGTGTTTCTTGCGCTTTTATTTGAGAGCTTATTTCGTTTTGATCGAACACCTCTGAAGTGATGTATTCAAATAGAACAGCTCTGTCAGTAGTATGCGCTGCAGTTACTTTTAGAGATTTATTATAAGCAAAACTTTCTTCATTCTTAAGGCCTTTAATGTATAAGGCATGTGCGCTTTGAAAATAAGGAAACTCATCTAGTAAACTTCGTATATCTGCAGTATGTGAACCAGAGATATGCTCAGGATGTTCTAGTAGATATGTGAAAGCTTGTGTATTCATTACCATTTAGCCAATGACTCATTGACAATATCTTGTGTAATACGTTCAAAAATTTCTTCTAGTGCTACATCAAGGGCACTTCCTATTAATTGCGTAGTTGCTGGTACATCAGAAAAGAAAGAGAAACGTTTTTCAAAATCATCTTTCCCATCTGTTTCCGTATTATTGTAATAACGCACATTTATAGCAATGGTCAGTCTATTTTGCGCAGCAGTGTTATCTGAGGTAGAAGCTTGTGGTGCGATATAGAACTGTACAATTTCCCCTTCAAAAAGAAGTTCGCCATTATTAGGAACGAGACTTAAATTTGTTTGATTCTGAATTAAATCTTGTAATGCAAAAGTAAATGTGCGATCAATACCAGGTTCTACAATAGGTGCTTGATTTTGAAAGAAATTCACCTGAAATGTTTTTATGTCTTCACTAATAGATATACCATTAAATGAATAAAAGCCACATCCTTGAAAAGTAAGGCAACATAGCAATGCAAATAATATAGTAGTTGTTTTTCTCATACCGATATAACGGCTAGTGTGTGTTAAAATTCCTTAAGCAATATACAATGATCTTATAAAATTATAAATCAAATTGTTTAATCTTTCTATATAATGTGCGCTCACTTATTCCAAGTTCATCTGCGGCTGCTTTACGCTTGCCTTTGTGACGTTCTAACGATTTTTTAATAAGTTCTAGTTCTTTATCATGTAAGGATAGTGTTTCTTCTTCTTCAATTTCTTCAGCAAAATGATAAGGGTCTTCTTTAACTTCAGGAATTGTAGTAGGAACTACAGGAGTCGCTTGCTCTGGTATTTGTAATACCTCCATCACCTCTTCGGCAGTGTCGTATGTGTCTTCTTCTTTTTTGTATATTTTATTAATAAGAGATTCGTTTTCTTCTCTTACGTCTTCTGTATTCCCATTTTTCATGAGCTCTAATGTGAGCTTTTTAAGATCATTAAGATCTGATTTCATATCAAATAATACTTTGTATAAAATCTCTCGCTCATTTGAGAAGTCTGAAGATTCTTTTTTGTCAATAACTGCAGGAAGTTTACTTCCAGTGTCTGGAAGATAATTCTGTATGGTGTCTGCTGTAATAGAGCGATTTTGTTCTAGTACAGAAACTTGTTCAGCGACGTTGCGTAGCTGTCTAATATTACCTGCCCATCGGTATTGAGTAAGAAGGTTTGTAGCTTGCTCATCAAGACGAATGGTTGGCATCTTGTATTTCATAGCAAAGTCTGAAGCAAACTTTCTAAAGAGTAAATGAATATCATTTTTACGTTCTCTTAAAGGGGGTAAATTAATCTCTATAGTGCTTAGTCTGTAATAGAGGTCTTCTCTAAATTTACCTTCTTTAATAGCTTCAAACATCTGTACATTGGTAGCAGCGACAATGCGTACATCTGTTTTTTGTGTTTTTGATGATCCTACTTTTAAAAATTCTCCGTTTTCAAGAACACGAAGCAAGCGTACTTGCGTTGGTAATGGAAGTTCACCTACTTCATCTAGGAATATAGTACCGCCATCGGCTACTTCAAAATACCCGCTTCTTGTTTGAGTCGCTCCGGTAAAAGCGCCTTTTTCGTGACCAAAAAGTTCACTGTCTATAGTACCTTCTGGAATGGCACCACAGTTTACAGCTATATATTTATTGTGTTTTCTGTGCGATAGTGAATGGATAATTTTTGGAATACTTTCTTTACCCACACCGGATTCTCCAGTAACCAATACTGAAATATCTGTAGGAGCTACTTGAATTGATTTTTCTATCGCACGATTTAGTTTAGGATCATCTCCTATAATTCCAAATCGTTGTTTTGTGGTCTGTACTCCTTCCATATATATGCCCGCGAAGGCGGTTTCTTTTTATGTTTTATACGCTTTCGCGAAAGCGTACCCTTGCTTATTTTATATTATAACCAATACTGAGCATACCCAACGGCTTCTCCTATGAGTGTTCCTGTAGTGCACTCATTCACTTTTACGTTTACATAATCTCCTACCTTGTAGTGTTCTTTTGGGAAAATGATGACAATATTTTGGTCATTACGCCCACTCCATTCGTTTTCATTCTTTTTTGATGTCTTTTCTATAAGAACTTCTACTGTTTGGTGTAAATATTTTTTTAAATTATCACGAGACATGTCTCTCTGTAAATCAATCACTTCTTGTAAACGACGTTTCTTAATTTCTAGAGGGATATCATCTTCCATTTTACGCTCTGCCAATGTTCCTGGACGTTCTGAATAATAAAACATAAACCCGTAATCGTATTTCACGTAGTTTAGAAGATCTAAAGTGCCTTGATGATCTTCTTCGGTTTCTGTAGGAAATCCAGTAATCATATCTTGACTAATACCAATGTTTGGTATGATACGTTTGATATTGTCTACAAGTGTTTTATACTCTGCAACCGTGTGTTGACGATTCATTAATTTTAAGATACGATCGCTTCCACTTTGTACAGGTAAGTGTAAGTGGTCAACAAGCTCAGGCACATCAGCATAGGCTTCAATGATGTCAGGTGTGAATTCTACTGGGTGAGAAGTCGTATAACGAATACGGTCGATACCATCAATTGCAGCTACATAGCGCAGTAAATCTGAGAAATAACAAATTTCACCATCGTGCGTTTCACCACGATACGCATTTACGTTTTGGCCTAGTAGGTTTACTTCACGCACGCCTTGTTCGGCAAGTTGTGCAACTTCAAGTACAACGTCGTCAAGTGGGCGGCTTACTTCTTCACCACGCGTGTATGGTACAACGCAGAACGTACAATACTTAGAACAACCTTCCATAATGGATACGAACGCGCTTGGGCCTTCTGCCTTTGGTTCAGGTAAACGATCG
>CAKZKZ010000038.1 GCA_937124495.1 uncultured Dokdonia sp.
TAGATTCTGTATCAGAAAAGGCTCTTTCCCAACGAGCATCTATTCCTATTTTACCTATATCAATACCAAAACCTAATTGCATTCCTAGGGTAAAGCCATCCGATTTTACATCTTTAAGATCACTAATGCTAAAGTCTCCATCTATGACATACTGAAAAGTTGGTCCAGCAAAAATGCGCCCCATACCGAATACCTTTTTACCTAATAGTACAGGCACGTCTATTTTTCTAAATTCATAGCTTGTAACTACATTTTTTACAACGATTCCACCAATTCCAGAAGTTTGTGTTTTATATGTAACATCATTATTTAATTGAGTGTACACGAGTTCAGGTTGAATGTACAAACCAATAACAGGTATTTTTATTCTAGTCCATATACCAGCGTGAAAACCTGTTTTACTTTTTGCTCCACTAAAAATGTCACTACTTACGTTTGTAATAGATTTCGAATTATAATTTACCCCTCCTTTAATACCAAATTGTATTTGACTTTGACTCAATTGAACTCCTCCTATAAAAAGAAGTGTTAATAAAATTATTTTTTTCATTATATCTTATTTTAGACTACTATTAAAAACTTACTTTTTGTTAATTTATTGAGTGTTTAGCAAAAAAAAAGCATCATTTTTAAGTCAAAATGATGCTTTTTTTTATTTTTAAGTAAAATTATTTTCTTGAAATAACTTTTTCTACGGCTTTAATAATCGCCTTATCATTTAATTCATATTTTTCCATAAGTTGAGCTGGTGTTGCAGACTCTCCAAAACTGTCATTAACAGCTACAAATTCTTGAGGAGTAGGAGTGTTTGTTGCTAAACAACGAGCAACGCTTTCACCTAAACCTCCAAATTTATTATGCTCTTCAGCAGTTACTATACAGCCTGTTTTTGCTATAGATTTTAAAATGATATCTTCATCTAAAGGTTTAATGGTATGAATGTTTATTACTTCAGCAGTTATTCCTTTAGTTTCTAATTGTTCAGCAGCCTGTAAAGCTTCCCAAACTAAATGCCCTGTTGCCACAATTGTCACATCATTTCCTTCTGTAAGTTGTGCAGATGGTGTTACACGAGCAAAATCTGCAAGAGATCTTGATACAGTAGGTAGTGTATTAATGTCACGCTCAGAAATAGAAGTTTCAGAACCAGTTTTGTTACTGTTGAAAATTCCATTGTTTTGTGCAGTGATCACAATTTCGTCAAGCGCATTTGCCGATTCTACCATTTTGGTACTGACACGCTTAGACTCTCCTAAAGAAAGACTAAATCCTTCTTTCTTAAAATCCTGAAAACCTACATATGTTATCGTTAAGGTATAAGGCCCTCCCGATTTCATGTTAGTTAGACGGTAAAAACCGTCAAAGTCTGTAACCGCTCCATAAACAGAACCTGTTGGAACGTGAGTAGCAATAATATTAGCCCCAGGTAATGGACCATCATTATTGTCTAATACTCGACCGTTAATCGAACTCGTAGTTACCCCCTGTGCAAATGACATAGCTGTCATAAATAAAAAAGTAATTACGGATAAAAGTGTAATTTTCTTCATAATGAATTGATTGAATTAAGCATGGCAAAACTAATCAATTCATTTATTTGTTAAGTTTATCACAACGTTAATTAATTAACATTATCGTGCTTTTTATAAACATACCCTTGCAATTATCAAAAAAGCATTTATTTTAATAACCAAAAGAACATTTTATTAAAAATTTCGCAGCTTTTTATGCCTTCTTGTAAGAAATCAATAATTGCTTTGTAGATGCATCATGAATTGAAGATTCAATGTCATTAAAATCACTAAGCACCTGTTTTGCAAGCTGTTTCCCGAGCTCTACGCCCCACTGATCATAACTATAAATATTCCAGATCACTCCTTGCACAAAAATTTTATGCTCATACATAGCTATTAAAGCGCCAAGAGAACTAGGAGAAAGTGTATTTATAAGATATGTGGTGGTTGGTTTATTTCCTTCAAAAACTTTAAAAGGGGTTAATTGTTCTATACGCTTTCGCGAAAGCGTACTCTCCTTAAATTCTGAAGTCACTTGAGCTTCTGTCTTACCATTCATTAATGCCTCCGTTTGGGCAAAGAAATTGGCCATTAATTTATCATGGTGATCTGTATTGCCATGAAGGCTTTTCTTAAATCCTATAAAATCAGCAGGAATCAGTTTTGTTCCTTGGTGGATTAATTGAAAAAATGCGTGTTGAGAATTGGTTCCAGGCTCTCCCCATATAATATTTCCTGTTTCGTATGCTACAGGATTTCCATTACGGTCTACGCTTTTCCCATTACTTTCCATAATGGCTTGTTGCAAATAGGCTGGTAATCTGTGCAAGTATTGTGTATAAGGAATGACCGCTTCACTCTCAGCTCCAAAAAAGTTATTATACCAAACGCTTAATAAGGCAGTAATTACAGGAATATTTTCGTCGAAAGGCTGTTCTTTAAAATGAACATCCATTGCATGAGCTCCTTTTAATAAATCTTCAAAATGAGCATACCCTACTGCTAATGCAACAGAAAGTCCTACAGAACTCCAAAGTGAAAAACGGCCTCCCACCCAATTCCACATAGGAAAAATATTGTGTGGTGCAATTCCAAAGTTTTGAACAGCTTCCAAATTTGTAGATACGGCTACAAAATGACTCCCTACAGCTTCTTCTCCTAATTGATCTACAAACCATGCACGAACAGTCGTCGCATTGCTTAATGTCTCTTGCGTTGTAAATGTTTTAGACACAATCACAAAGAGTGTTGTCTCAGGATTAAGATCCTTAATCGTTTCCATCACATGATCTCCATCTACATTTGAGATAAAATGTGTCGTCAGATGGTTTTTATAATATTGTAATGCTTCTACCATCATTACAGGTCCTAGATCTGATCCTCCAATACCAATATTAACAACATCGGTAATTGCTTTTCCAGTGGTTCCTTTATGTGTACCTTCTATAATACTTTCCGTAAAAACCTTTATAGAATCCCGCACCTCTGCAACTTCTTCTTTTTGGTACGCTGTTGCTGAAAAATCTCTTAAGGCCGTGTGCATTACCGCACGATCTTCTGTTGCATTTATCGCTTCTCCTCCATAATAACTAGCAATCGCTTCTGAGAGTCCTACTTCTTCTGCAAGTTCTACCAGCAGAGATTTGGTTTCTTCTGTAATTCTATTTTTACTATAATCTACAAGAAAGTCTTCCCATTGTATGGTGAACGCAGAAGCTCTATTTGGATCTTCAAAAAGAGAAGTAAGGTGTGTATCTTTTATCGTTTCAAAATGCAATTGCAATTTCTTCCAAGCATTTGTTTGGGTTGGGTTGGTATTCTTCATTGGAAATCTTTACTATAGATTATAAATCTTGTTCTTGAAGTGTACTGGAAACATCTACATCTTCTCTTTCTGTCACAAAAGGAACTGCTTCTAATTGTTTTTGAAGAGGCTGCATAATACTATCGTATACAGACTTGAGTTTTTCTTCGAGAGGTTCTGAAGCTGGAAGATCTTCTTTAAAAGGGTCTACTTGTCGTCCATTTTTCCAAAAGCGATAGCATACATGAGGGCCACCAGTATTTCCTGTCATTCCTATGGTTCCTATTACATCTCCTTGTCTTACAAAATCACCTACGCGTACGTTACGTTTTTGCATATGTAGGTATTGTGTTTCATACGTACCATTATGGCGTATTTTTACGTAGTTGCCGTTACCGCCTCTACGTTCTGATTTTGTCACGGTACCATCTGCAGTTGCAAGAATTGGAGTTCCGATAGCGCCTGCAAAGTCAGTTCCTTTGTGAGGACGTATTTTATAACCATAGTATTTTATACGTCTTTTTAAATTATATCGAGAAGAAACTCTATTAAATTTAAGAGGTCCTTTTAAGAAAGCGCGTCGTAAATTATCTCCTTTTTCATCAAAATAATCAGAACCACCTGGAAGAGAATCATTCTCAAAATAATAAGCATACACAGGTCTTCCTTTATGTTCAAATATACTTGCTTTTATCTTTCCTATTCCTGCAGGAACGCTATCATTAACATAGCGCTCTTCATAAATTACTTTAAACCGATCTCCTTTCTGGAGTTTAAAAAAGTCAATAGTCCAAGCATAAATATCTGCCATCTTGTAAGCAACAAGCACATTGGTATCTAACTCATCAAAGGTAGAAGACAAGTTACTATTGATGACGCCTGATATTTCTCTTTCTATAATAGTGACTGGATGTGATTTTTCTGCTGCAATGACCTCATCTTGAAAATCTACTACTATATAATCTTCTTTATTTTTTTCATAAATAAAGACTTGTGCAGCTTCTGTAGTGTCTTTAGATTTTAATAATACATAAGGTTTACCTACTTGTATTCTACGAGTGTCAAAAACGTTTTGTATAGTATCCGAAATTTGTTGTATTGTACTATAATCTACATGGGATTCAAAGAGTATTTTCCCAAAACTATCACCAGATTTTACGGTGTCACGCTCTACAACATAGTCATCAAGAACATATCCATATGCCTGAACAGGTGACTTTACAATGGGTTGCACCTCTACAGTCGGCG
>CAKZKZ010000039.1 GCA_937124495.1 uncultured Dokdonia sp.
CACTACGAACAAAGCTCTTTACCTTGGTAAGAGTACCTTCATTAAGCACACTGCCATACCATCCGCTTGGCATTACAATAATATCAAATTGATCCAGATTTGCATTTCCAATACGATCTGCTTCTATAGATGTTACAGGGTATCCTAATGTTTGTTCAAAATAATACCAAGTAGCTCCATAACTTAATGAAGAAGTACCATCTCCTTTTAATAATGCTATTTTAGGCGCGTTAATTAGTTTTATTTCTGGAGAGCCAAAATCAGGTCCTGCATCTGAAAAACTAGAGGTCGCAGGGACTAGCTTTCTGCTGTTTTTATCTGCCACTTTATAAAGATCATTTACAAAGTTTTTATTTTTCTTGTTATCACTTTTTGTGATGATTAATGTACCACGATCATATTTCTGGCCACCATTTGTCATTGGCTTTTCTGTGAAGCGAACTTTAATACCGGCTTTTAATAATCCAGCAAGGAATTTTGCATCCTCCATACTATTCCACTTAGCAATGTACCCTGGCGCATCCATGCGTTGTTGGTTGATGACCTTGCTAAAAGGATTTCCACTATTCGTGCTTACTTTTGTTGTACTTGCAATGGCATCAAGACCATATGCATGCGGTAAACTCCAAGCCGTAATATCGTATGTAAGTGGCGTAGATAATTTTGCATCTGGCTCCAATAATACTTTGACCATTTTCCCTTTAGGCTGATCTGTATGTACGACCATAGCAAGCTCATAATTCATAGAGCCTTGATTATTTTTGGTATAACTAAAGCCACTTGCTTTTCCGTTGGTTGCAAATCCGTAGGTGATCTCATGTTTATCTAATAAAGCCGCAAGTGCTGCTAGATTATCTTGAGATCCTTGAAGTACGTAGCTTTTGTATTTTAAACCACTATTGTTAAAAAACTTGGCAAACTCACTATTGATTTTTGAAGCTGTTTTAGAAGACATTTCTACGGTAGAAAGCCCTGTTGTATGATGATGTGCTATACGATCAAAAAGAGTAAGTTCATATCCTTCATCGGTATTGATTCCTAATCCAGCACGGCCATGTCCCGCTTGTTCATAGGTCATTCCTATGGCTCCCATATAGGTAGGGTAGGTATCTCCATAACTAGGATAGAGTAAATCAAAACGCTCACGGGTAAAGAATAACCACCCTTCTTTGTCAAAGTAACGTGCATGGTTTTGTCCTATTTGTGTTTGGAAATCACGTTGCCAGTCTGAAATAATTTCATGGAAAGGCTCTGCAGCTGGTGCAAAATAATAAGGCTCATTAATTCCTTGTTCATGAAAATCAACATGAACATGAGGCAACCATTTGTTATATACTTTTAAACGAGCTTGAGACTCTACTTGTGTGGCCCATGCCCAATCACGATTCAGATCAAATAAGTAATGATTAGGACGTCCTCCAGGCCAAGGCTCATTATGTTCTGCGGCTACTTGTGCAGGATCGTAAGGGGTAGAAGCTACCTGATTAAACCAGTTAGCGTAGCGATCACGACCATCAGGATTAATACACGGATCGATAATCACAACGGTATTTTCTAACCAATCTTTTTTGGAGGTAATCAGTTCATATAAAGTCACCATAGAGGCTTCTGTACTTGATGCTTCATTCCCGTGTACATTATAAGATAACCAGACAATTGCTTTGTCTGCAGTTGCTTGAGAATTTCCTATTCCTGCTTGTGCAAGATTTGCTTTTCGTATCGTTTCAAGATTACCATGATTGGCACGAGTTGTTACTACAGCATAGGTAAGAGGCCGACGCTCATTGGTACGACCATACTCTTGGTAGGTAACCAAATCACTGTTTTGAGCAACATGCTCAAAATAACGAACAACATCTGAGTGACGTGAAAATTGAGAGCCTATCTCATAACCTAAAAATTCTGATGGAGATTGGACTTGTGCTTGAAGTATTCCTGTAATGAACAACAAGAATAAAGATAAATGACGCATAAAGATTTCTTTAAGATAAAAGTCTTAAATATACCTATTATGAGAAAATAAAATCAGGGTTTTTAGACAAATTTATGCTTTGTAAGTAACATACATCCAAGGTTGTGGAATAATAGAGATTAAAGCAATATATATGTCGTTTTGTGAATGTTATTACAATCGTATGCTAGTAGATGTTTCTTGAAAGGTAATAGTTCTGTTTTTGAGGGTGTTAATGTTTGTTGATGCGGATAAACCGTAGCTTATGCTAGTCCTTTATCTGGAGAGATAATAGAGGTGTCATATACTTCCCACTGCTTCCCATTCCAAATAAAATTTTTAGATTTTAAAGGCTTTCTTTTTGCAGAACTGTGAACACGTATCATCGATAAAAGTGATTCTTCTTGTAGAATAATAGGAGTTACTATGATGTCTTGTGTAGTGCCAGTTTCAATAGATGCCTCTTGAGATGTCGCTGTCACGTTGACTTTCTCAGATACTTGAGAAGAAGAAGTAACAAGAGTCTCTTGACTATAAGTGGTTGCTGTGATAAGAAAAAGAACAGCAAATAAAGTATATTGTAAACGTTGCATTATTGTATGATTTGGAATTGCTAAACTATGTTGTAAATACCTGAAAACATAGAAGAAAGGTAACTTTTAGACGAAAAACCCAATTTTACCGATGTACGGTATACCCGTATGTTTTTCATGGGAATAGTTGTAATTTTCATCGATGTATTGAGACGAAGCAGATTATGTAATCATCGCCAAAAGACCTATTTTTGGAAGGAAATTGTTATACCAAAATGCAAAAAGACACCATTACGTATTCTGAGACAGGATATTTCTCAAAACTTATTTGCCAATATCTGGATCAAGATAAAAGCGTAGCTCCGTTTTATCATCGTTTCCCTTCATTAGAAAATTTTGAAGCACAAATCAAAGAAAAACAAGCTTGGTTTACGGATGCCTCAAGAGAGGTGTTAAAGACGTCTTTGCAAAAACAATATGCGAAGGTTGCTATTTCTGATGCGACACAAACACACATAGAAAAATTAGGAGAGGCTAACACGTTTACGATCACAACAGGTCACCAATTAAATCTCTTTACGGGACCTCTCTATTTTTTATATAAGATTATCCATACGATTACGCTTTCGCGAAAGCTAAAACAACAACATCCCCATTATGATTTTGTACCCGTTTACTGGATGGCAACCGAAGATCATGATTTTGACGAAATCAATTACTTCCGATTCAAAGGAAAAAAAGTACAATGGAATCGGGAAGATGGTGGTGCCGTCGGCGAACTCTCAACAGAAGGACTTGCTGAGGTGTTGGAATTGTTTAAAACTGCCTTGGGAACTTCAAAAAATGCGCAGTATTTAACGTCACTTTTTGAAGAAGCCTATATTAAACATACCAACCTGACGGATGCGACTAGATATCTAGCGAATGAACTTTTCAAAGACTATGGTCTCGTGATTGTAGATGGAAATGATACTAATCTAAAAACAGTATTCGCTCCGTATGTAGAACGAGAATTATTTGAAGAAGTAGCGCATAAACAAGTAACAACGCAAACTACACAATTGACTGCGTTAGGATATCCAGAGCAAGTACATCCCAGAGAGATTAATCTCTTTTATATTACGAAAGGGATACGCGAACGTATCATTAGAGATGAAGATCAATTTGTTGTAAACAATACAGAGATCCGTTTTAGTGAAGCTGAGATTCGTAAAGAAGTAGCAACACATCCAGAACGTTTTTCACCCAATGCATTATTACGTCCCTTATATCAAGAAGTAATTTTGCCCAACCTTACCTATATCGGTGGAGGCGGAGAGTTAGCGTATTGGTTTCAATTAAAGTCTTGTTTTGAGACGATGCAAGTTCCTTTCCCGATGTTGCTTCTTAGAAACTCGGCGTTGATCCGTACCGAGAAGCAAAAGCAAAAAACAGAAGCACTTAGTATTACCATCCCACAATTATTCTTAAAACAAAATGAATTAGTGAATCAGAAGATCCGAGCGATTTCAAATATTGACATCGATTTTTCTGAACAACGTACACATCTTAAAGAGCAATTCAAATCCATGCATACCCTTGCTGCAGAAACAGATGCTTCTTTTATAGGAGCAGTCAAAGCACAAGAAGTAAAACAACTCAAAGGATTAGATCATTTAGAAAAACGATTACTAAGAGCACAGAAACGTAAATTAAGAGATCACGTACAACGTGTCGTTGATGTACAGAATGCAGTTTTTCCGTTACATAGTTTGCAAGAACGTAATACCAATTTTGCCGAGTTCTATTTGGAATTTGGAGAAGATCTCATTCCTGCCTTGGTAGAAGCTTTGGAACCTTTGAGTGGAGAGTTTGCTGTGGTCACTTTGTAGATAACTGTCTAATCCCTTCATAAGCAACAATGCCTACAGCATTGGCAAGATTTAAACTCCGAATGTGCTCACTAAATAATGGAATCTTGTATAACTGATTAGGGTATTTCTCTGTGATTTTGGCAGGTAATCCTTTGGACTCTTTCCCGAATACGAGAAACAGGTTTTTCTCAAAAGGAATCTCATAATGTGATTTCGTACCGTGACTGGAGAGAAAGGCAAATTTAGCTGAAGCGTGTTGCTCAAAAAAGACATCAACATTATCGTAGTAGTGTACATCTAGATGTTTCCAATAATCCAATCCTGCTCGTTTAAGACGTGTATCATCTATCTCAAAACCAAAAGGTTTTACAAGATGTAATTTACATCCGGAACCTAGTGCCAGACGACCTATGTTTCCCGTATTATTTGGTATTTCTGGATGAATGAGAACAATGTTGAGCATGCTTTTTATCAGTCTGAGTTTGTAAGCTGTTTTATTGTGTCAAATATAGTGAAGTTTGTTACTCTTCTGTGGACTCATGGTGACAGTGAGTTTTGATTAGTTTTGTCAGGCTGAGCCTGTCGAAGCCCAGTTTGAATAAGTAGTATATAGATTGTCATTTTGTAGTCCTTCGACAAGCTCAGGATGACATCTAGGTTTGATTAAAATTGTCAGGAGCATTTCGAAGTCTAGTCAATATTATTCTTTGTCATCTGGTGATCCGTATTCTGTATAATTTTTTGATGCTTCTACAAGCATATCCCAGTCTTCTTTAATTAGCGCTTGTTTTTTTGTTCTCGACCAACCTTTAATTTGTTTTTCTATACGAATGGCATCATTTGGAGCTGTAAGTCACATACCATACAAGCTTAACAGGTCTCCTTGAATGTGTATACCCGTCATAAGTCATACCTTCTTGATGTTGGATTAATCGTTTCTCTAAATCACTAGTCATCCCCGTGTAGAAACTACCGTCAGAGCATTCTAATATATAGGTGTAATAAGACTTCATGTAGTATATTGCGAGCCCTTCGACAGGCGCAGGGTGACATTGAAATGTGATTGGTTGTGTCAGGCTGAGCCTGTCGAAGCCCCAACTGAGTATGTAGTGTATAACTTGTCGTTTTGTAGCCCTTCTACAAGCTCAGGGTGACAACTTCTCCTAAGTCAATAAATTCCCCTCATCATCCCCAGTAGCA
>CAKZKZ010000040.1 GCA_937124495.1 uncultured Dokdonia sp.
AGAAATAAACGTACTCCCTTTTTAGAAATAAGGTGCGTTGCTTCAACTAATGGTGTATTTCCGATTTGATCTAAAATAGTGCTACCGTATGCCATTTTTTTTAGGTCTGATTTTAATTTCAGTTTGATAAGTTACCAATGAATCTTCTGGAACCGATTGTGTTATCCATACATTAGCGCCTATTGTTGTATTTGCCCCAATAACAATATCACCGCCTAAAATAGTAGCATTAGCATAAATAGTCACATTGTCCTCAATAGTAGGATGACGCTTTATCTGAGCTAAATCTTTACTTACTTGAATACCTCCTAGTGTAACACCTTGGTATATTTTGACATGATCTTTTATAATAGATGTCTCTCCAATTACGATACCTGTACCATGATCAATATAGAAAGACTTCCCTATTGTTGCCCCTGGATGAATATCGATGCCTGTAATACCGTGAATATATTCACTCATCATTCTTGGCAGAATACGGATATTCAACTTATAAAGTGTATGACTTAATCTATAAATCGAAATGGCATGAAAACCCGGGTAAGCCAAATAGACTTCTTCCAAACAAGAAGATGCTGGATCATTACATTCAAAAGCTATGGCATCTTTATCTAGCGTTTTTCTAATCTCTGGTAATTGTTCTTTGAACTTATTCCACTTTTCTTGTCCATTTTCAACAGAAAGCTTTAAAAGAATTTTTAAGAATGTTGTTTCTAAATATTCTGCATGAACTTTTTCTTGTTGCTCATCAAATAAGGCATAAAACAAGCGTTTAGTAAAGGTCTTAACCGAATCTTTAAGGCAAACATTATAACTTTTTTTCACAGAAGCTTTATTTACGTGATTGAGGTTTTTAATTAATAGCCTGAACTACCGCTTTTGGCGCTTCTTTACGAGTTCCATCAAAACCATCTATTCCACTAACAGTTGTATATTTTAAAACATACTTTTTCCCTGGATTAATAATTCTGTAAGCCGCCTGACACATTAATGTCGCCTCATGGAACCCACAAAGAATTAATTTTAGTTTCTCAGGATATGTATTTACATCTCCAATGGCAAAAACACCTGGTATATTGGTTTGATAATTTAATGAGTTATCTACTTTAATAGCATTCTTTTCAATATCTAATCCCCAATTT
>CAKZKZ010000041.1 GCA_937124495.1 uncultured Dokdonia sp.
CAAGATTATTAATAGCACGTTGCGCTTGAACTATAGCTGACATCCCTGAAGCACATAAACGGTTAACAGTTTCTCCAGGTACGCTCCATGGTAACCCAGCCAATAATAATGACATTCGAGCAACATTTCTATTATCCTCCCCTGCTTGATTCGCACATCCCATAATCACATCGTCATATGCTTCTTTTGGAATTGTTGGGTTACGCTTTACAACTTCACGTATCACGTGTGCTCCCAAATCATCAGTTCGTACTGCTTTTAATGTCCCTTTGTAATTTCCTATAGGAGTACGTACTCCATCTATAATATATGCTTTCATACTTATTTATTTGATTGGAGATTTCTGATTTTTGATTTTTGAACTTTTTTTATTCTTATATCAAAAATCGACAATCAGCAATCGTTAATTTATTCTTCCCAATCCTTGGTCGTTCTATATACAACTCCCTTAAACAAAGCTACGAGTTCATCTCCTCTCTTTACCTCCACAATATTAAATCCCACTTTTGTTTTTTGATGATCTACCGTTGCTTCTGCAGTAATATAATCGCCTTCTTCCAAAGCTTCTATGTGATTAATACTCGTCTCAATAGAAACCGCATATTTTCCATGCGTATTTGCTGTAAACCCAAAAGCAGTATCTGCTAGTGAATAGGTAATCCCGCCATGTGCCTTCTTCATACTATTCAGCATTTCTGCACGAATGGTCATACCCACTTTTACATAGCCTACTTTAGATTCGATAATCTCAATACCAAGCCATGAACTATATGGGTCTTGAGACAACATTTTGTATGGAATTTTCGCTCCTTCCATTAAAAGAATTTTTTATTTGCTGTATTCATTCTTCTCAGCAATGGCGAACAACGATACCTATCTTCATGATATTCATCATACAGTGCATCCATTTTTGACACACACCAATCGATTCCCTTTTCATCTGCCCAAGAGAGTAATCCTTTTGGATAATTTACGCCTTTGGTCATTGCATTATCTATAGCTGAAGCGCTTCCTACATTCCAAAAAAGTGCATCTGCGGCTTCATTAATAAGCATGACAAGCACACGATCAAAAATTTGATTTCCTATTGCTTTATCTGTGTTGGGGTTTGCTTTCGCGAAAGCGTTATCAACCCCCTCATCAGTATAATGATAATATCCTCGTCCAGATTTACGCCCTAAATATCCCGCCTGACTATAGCGTTGCTGCGTAAAAGATGGTTTATATCTTGGGTCTTGATAAAAGGCATTAAATACTGTTTCTGTAACTGTATAATTAATATCATTCCCTATAAAATCCATTAACTCAAAAGGCCCCATTCTAAAACCTCCTATGGTTTTCATTGCCCAATCAATCGTTGCAAAATCGGCAATTCCTTCTTCATAAATACGGAGAGCTTCTCCATAAAAAGGACGTGCTACTCGATTTACAATAAACCCAGGCGTATCTTTTGCTACGGCTACGACTTTTTTCCAACGAGCAATTTCTGATACACACGTATCCAAAACAGTTTGCGAAGTTTGTACCGCTGGGATCACCTCCACCAACTTCATTAAAGGGGCTGGATTAAAAAAATGAATTCCTATACAACGCTCTGGACGTTGTAATGATGCCGCAATAGAAGCAATCGAAAGACTAGAGGTATTAGAAGCTATAATAGAAGTCTCAGACACATACGATTCTAGTTCTTGAAAAACACTCTTTTTAATATCAAGGGTTTCAATAATAGCTTCAATCGTTAGATCTGCATCTGCCAATTCTTTTAATGCATTTACATATTGTATATTTCCTTGGATCCTATTTTTCTCATCAGCATCTATTCTCCCTTTCTCAATCAAACGATTCAAAATCTTTTCGAGTGCTGCTTTTGCTTTATCCAATGCTGCTTGATTAGTGTCAAACAACTTTACTAAACATCCAGCGGTTGCTGCTACTTGAGCTATTCCAGAACCCATGGTTCCTGCTCCGATGATACCAATGTTTTGAATTTGTTTTTCCATATATTCCCTCACCCCAACCCTCTCCCGAAGGAGAGGGAGTGATTATTTTCCTTTAAAGTTAGGTTTTCTTTTCTCTACAAATGCGGCAACGCCTTCTGCATAATCTTCACTACTCGCTGCTTCTATTTGTAATTTTGATTCTAGTTCAAGTTGTTGTTCTAGCGTATTGCTCATAGACTGATTCAGCAATCTCTTAGTCATCCCAAGTGCCTTGGTCGGCATCTGAGCAAGTGTTCCTGCAATTGTATGTATTTCCGTTTGAAAATCATCTAGGGTTGTTACTTTATAGATCATTCCCATTTTCTCAGCATCGGTTGCAGAGATTTTGTCTCCTAGCATCATCAGTGCACTTGCTTTTCCAAAACCAATCAATCTTGGTAAGAAAAAAGTACCTGCGCTATCTGGCACGAGTCCTATTTTACTAAACGCTTGAATAAAGCTTACTTTCTCATGAGCAATCACAATATCACAAGCGAGTGCAATATTTGCCCCTGCTCCAGCGGCTACTCCATTTACGGCAGCAACAATTGGTTTTTCAATCGCGCGTATTCTTGTAATGATAGGATTGTAATGCTCTTCCAATATTTTTTTAAACCCAGGATTAAGTGCTGGATCTGTTACTTCTTTTAAATCTTGTCCTGCACAAAAAGCTTTTCCGCTTCCCATAAGAACAATAGCTCTTACTGTGGAGTCATTTGCACAAGCATCTAATTCCTTCTGAAGCAATAATGCCATCTCACGATTAAAACTATTAAAAACCTCTGGACGATTAAAGGTGAGTCTTGCGACTCCGTTTTCTATTTTTTTAAGTATTGATTGGCTCATGAGTTATTGTATATTTTAGATCAACGATTTTTGATTTTTGAACTTTTTTCAATCAGTATTTTCTAGCGGATCTTATTTATTTTAAGTTTATACATATTAGTTTGCTATTCTTGATATAGATTATAGGATAATCGTTCAAAAATCCTCAATCAACATTCTCCAATCGTTAATCATCTTTATATTCTTCTATTTGTTTTTCAAATGTAGCACTATCTTTAAATGCGCATAAATTCCCATCTGGGTCATAAAATTTCGCAATAGTACCCCAATCGTGCTCTTGATAATCTACTTCTATATTCTTAGTCACTAATGTATCTGCTAGCATTTTTACATTAGGAACATTCATTCGCAAACATGTTTTTACTCTCGTATGAATTTCTGTACTCCCGTCATAGGTATCATCTAACTCTACCATAAGATATGAACTCCCAAAAGCAAAGCAAGTAAGCACCTCTGTAGAAAACATAGTTTTAAGCCCTAGGATATCTTTATAAAAATCAACACATTCTTGATAATTAATGACGTATAAAATAATTCCAGTTCTATCAAAATTCATTATTTCAGACATTTAAAATAGTCAAATGGTTCTTGGCAGGCATCACATTTAAATAATGCTTTACACGCTGTAGATCCAAACTGGCTCACCAAGTGTGTTTCTGTAGAGCCACAATTAGTACATTTTACAATTTTCTTATCTCCTAATAATGCTTCTTTATCGGCTTCGGGAGACAAGGGTGCTGCGATTCCGTAGTCTTCTAATGCTTTTCGACCTCTTGGTGTGATCCAATCTGTGGTCCAAGCAGGACTTAATACTAAGGTGATTTTTGCTTTTTTATTCGCTTTCGCGAAAGCGGACACAATATCATCCCCAATCACATCCATAGCTGGGCAACCTGAATAGGTTGGGGTTATTTTTACTTGAACAACGCCATCAGCCTCTATAGCTTCTCTCACCACTCCCATATCCATAATCGAAAGCACAGGAATTTCTGGATCTGAAACAGACTCCAAAATGGAAAGCAAATGAGGTTGTATGTTTTGTATTTCTAAAGTCATATTGATTGGAGATCGGAGATTAACGATTTTTGATTTTTGAACTAGTCGTTCTTCAATCTTCAATCAGAAATCTTCAATCATTAATAATCACCATTCCATATTAGGAAACGTACGTTGCATGTATTGCATATCAGAGAGGATATAGCCCATGTGTTCTGAGTGAACTCCTTGCTTTCCTCCTTTATGGAAATATTTCCCTTCTGGAATATCTAGTGTTGCTTCTTCTAGCACATCAGAAATCATTTTATAATAGATATCTTTTAATCTTGATGTA
>CAKZKZ010000042.1 GCA_937124495.1 uncultured Dokdonia sp.
CGATTGCTAGCGGCTCCAAAAAACTCAACATCGGCCCCTCGATGAGCTATAAATATATCTCCCAGATTTTGATCGGCCACTCCACTAGGCCCTGAAGGCGCTGCAAAAGGACCTTCTACAGTTCCATTAGGACGTTCAATACTCACCGTAAAGCGGTCATTTTCACTATACCACAGATCAAAACGCAAGTTTCCTGCTTCTCCTTTTTGAATTTCGATGTCAGCAGATTGTCCCTGCATAATATCACCAGAAGCGCTATTGTCACTACCACCTTCGTCACCTACACCACATACAAAGGTATTTCCTAAGGCCACAAAGTCATCTATAGCACGGCAAATTAAACTAGTTCCGTCGGTAGGGCCACCTAGAGACCCAATATTCATCAAGGTTACTGATGGTAGCCCTAACTCTTGAATTTTAGCTGCAGCAAATTCTAAAGCAATAGGGAGATATGCAGGATTATAAAATCCTTGTTGTGCAGGTTGATCTCCAAAGGCTGGAAAGCGAGCAAGCACAATTTTGACGCTTATAATGGTCGCATTAGGTGCGACTCCCTGAAACTCTTCTGAAGAAGTACCACTCCCGTCTCCTGCAATGATACCAGTTGTTGCTGTTCCGTGACCTCCTCGGTCTGTCGATAAGGGATCTCCACCAGCGTCTAGTGAAGCATCAATCTGGTCTTGTGTAAAAATAGTTCCTATGCCATACGGGTTTTCTGGATCGCTTGCTCCAGTCTGATCAATCATATCATAGATATAGGCGATACGCGTATTTCCGTTTTCATCAATAAAATCAGGATGACGATAATCAATACCTCTATCTAGCATGACCACGAGAACAGCTTCTCCACTAAGATTATATTGCGTGTACACATCATCTAAATTCACTTCTTCTCTAGCTGGAATGCCCTGCGCGTGAATCTGTAACGTAAAAAAAAGGGGGATAATGATACTGGTGTATAAAAGCTTCATACCTACATCGTTTTATAGTTGAGCCGAAAATATAAAATGTGTTTATGTAAGACGTTCCATTTATTGCTAGTGTGCAATTATTGGAACTAATTTATAGCATCTTTACGATATTGAGAAGGCGTACTTCCTGTATTGGTGTTAAAGACAGTATGGAATGTAGTCTTTGAGCTAAAGCCAGCTTCAAGACCAATAGCAACTACAGTATATTTTGAAAACTCAGGATTTTGAAGATGCATTTTTGCTTCTTCGACACGTAACGAATTGATATATTCTGAAAAACTACTACCAAGCTCCGTATTGATAATTCTTGAAAGATGGCTTTTGCTGAGTTGTAATTCTTCGGCTAACATTTCTAAAGAAAGGTTAGGATTGAGAAAACGTTTCTCATCAACAAGGATTGTTTTTAGAACAGCAATATGATCATTTTTGGGTTTTGTTTTTTCTTGAATAGCATAAGAAACGGATCTATGTGTTGCTTCTCGTATTTTTTTTCGATCTTTTGTAATGCCATATTTATAAATGCCAAAATGTCCCAAATAATAGATAGCAAATGATAATCCCAACCAAAGAAAGCGAAAGTAGAACTCTAATTTTGGGTCAGAGAAAAAATTAATTAGTGCAAATGCCCAAAAGCATGTGAGTACAAATAAAATGAACAAGGTGTTTTGAAGCCATTTTAATTCTAAATCACTTGGTACAATCTTTAAGTGTTGTTCTTGCAGATTTCTCTTTTTAAAACGGACAACAGTTATAAAAGACATAAGAATAAGTGCCAGTGTGTAGAGTAAAGAAAAACTACTTTGAATTCCATTCAAAAAACGATACGTATTATAGTGTGGTTCAAGAGTTCCTAGAATAGCTTCTATTTTATACGGAATGGCTATCAAAGAGAGAAAAATAAAAAATGGGATATAAAGTAGTTTGAGTTTTTTTCCAATTTTTCTCGAAGGGTCTAAAAAAACCAATACATAAAAGTAGACAAAAACAGGAATTAAGGATCCTACAGGAATATAGAAGGTCTCGTACATTCTTCGCCCACTAATGATCCCTGCGTCCGAGAGTACAAATTGAAGATTGTTATATGAGAACGCAATGATTAATGAAGTGAGATAAAACGTATGTATTCCTTTGTATTTTTTTGAAAACAAGTACACGAATCCAAAAACAAAGCCTTGTATTGTTCCGGCAAAAATAATACTAGTTATAATCTTAGCGATCAAAAATGTAAAATGTTTAGAAAGTAAATTTACTAAATGTACGTATTATGTGCTAGTTTTTCTGAGTACGCTTTCGCGAAAGCGTATACAGTATCCTTCTCAGGCGTATCATTTTTATAACTTTATATGTTGCTATTAAATAGTTATTAAGAATACAACGTTTTCGTAGCAAAAAGGATTTGCCTAAATTGTAAGTTCGTATGTATACCCTTATTTTTACATGACATAGCTTATGAAACGAAAACTCACCCTTAAATTAATCGCAAAAGAACTTGATGTGTCTATCTCGACCGTATCAAAAGCATTGCGAGATAGCGCAGAAATAAGCGAAGATACGCGCCAAAAGATCAAAGCATTTGCAAAGCTTTATAATTACAAGCCTAATAACATTGCGCTAAGCCTCAAGAATCGTAAAACACGTACCATTGGGATTATTATCCCACAAATTGTACATCACTTTTTTACAACGGTGATTCGAGGTATTGAGCAAATGGCAAGAGAACATAATTACAATGTAATTATTACCCTCTCTAATAATGATTTTGATAAGGAAGTCCTTAATATGGAGTTACTTGCCAATGGAAGTACAGATGGGTTTATCATCTCACTAGCAAAAGAAACCTTGCATAAAGATGACTTCAGACACCTTACAGAAGCTATAGATCAAGGAATGCCTGTGGTGATGTTTGATCGTATTGTAGATGAGATTCCTTGTGATAAAGTATTGATAGATGATCGTGAAGGGGCAAAAATGGGCGTAAGGCATCTCTTAAAAACGGGATGTCGTAAAATTGCGATTATTACAACAAAGGATTATGTAACTATAGGAAAGCTACGTACCAAAGGCTATATAGAAGCTTTAGAATCCTATGGAGTCAAAGTAGAAAAAGATCTAATTCTTAAGCTAGATAACATTGATCATTGTGATGATGAATGCTCTGCAAAGATTAAGAACTTCCTAAAAGATAAAGATATAGATGGCGTTTTTACCGTCAATGAATTATTTGCTGTAACGGCAGCAAAACATCTCAACGGATTTGGTAAAAGCGTGCCAAACGATGTCTCTTTAGTGAGTTTTAGTGATGGTGAATTGTCCAAACACTTCATTCCTAGCTTAACAACGGTAAGTCAGCATGGAGAAACTATGGGGCGTAAAGCAGCTGAATTATTGATTAATAAATTAGAACGCCCAGAAGAAGAGATAGAAGAGTATACCACTGCGTATATTGATACGAGTTTAATTGAACGAGAAAGTACACGGAAGATGAAAAAATAGTACTTAAGAGCGTTATTTTATTCTAAAAAGAAGATATATTAGTAAAACGAGTGGATATTTCCACTCGTTTTTTTTGTTAAAATAATAAATGAAGCTTCGTTACGCTCCGTAATGCCTGTAAAATTATTCTTATCTACTTAAAAACTAGAATAATACCATCTTTTTCTCTTAAAATCATGTGTACATCGAATTTATTTAAATAATCCATAAATATTTGATAAACAGGTATTTGAAACAGTGTTTTCTTGAAAACAGATATCTGCATTCCTGAAACCATTTGGACACCCCTCAAAAGACACCTCGATTCTTACAAATGACATGTAGTTTAGCACTGTTATTAATCGTAAAATATAACTGAAATTAATTTTACGATACTGAAAATCAATATTTTATAAACTGTTAAACTTTTTATTATGAAAAATGCAAAACTATTATTTATTTTATTATTCGTCGTAATTGCTTCTTGTAGTACAGATTCTGAAGATACAATAACACTATCAGATTTGACCCTTGAAACTAGCACAAGAACTGCTATTTTATCAGAATTAGAAACTACATTGACTGCTGAAAAAGGAGTGTTTATTCAATATGAAGAATCTAAAGTTTTAGAAATAGACGGTGCGATGTATTTGAGAGCTTGGAGTGGAGACTTTGTAACAACTATTTTATTAGGAAAAGGTAAAGATGGAAAATTACAATCTAGAAGTGTTTCTTGCACAACATCAGCATGTTCACATATAGGATCTGCCTGTAGACCAACAGATGAAAATACTTGTACACCATGTTCTGGAGGAGATTGCACAAAAACTGTAACTAGTGGTATATCATTTGAGTAAATAGACCTGAACCTTTTTAGTGTAAAGGAACCTATACTATTATTAAAACGAGTGGATGTATCCACTCGTTTTTCTTGTTAAAAGAATAATAATAAACGGATTAAGATCCTAGAAGATAGTTGTGTTTATTATCATGTTTTTAAAAGAGAAAATGGAAATAATAAGTAGATTTGTAATAAAAAAGATGGGATTTCCGCCTTCGCGGAAATGAAAATAATATTTTATGAAGAAAGCATTTATATTTGACTTAGATGGTGTGATTGTAGATACCGCAAAGTTCCATTACCTCGCTTGGCGTAATCTCGCTAAGGGCATTAATTTTGATTTTACAGAAGAGCAGAATGAACAATTTAAAGGAGTGAGTCGTGTGCGATCTCTGGAGATTTTGTTGGATATGGCAAACTATACTGCTACACAAGAAGAGAAGGATGTTTGGTTGGTTCAAAAGAATATTGAATACTTGAGTTATATCCAGAAAATGGATCAAAGTGAGATTTTACCTGATGTGCCTCGTGTATTGGAGTATTTGATCACAAAAGATCAAGGAATCGCTCTTGGGAGTGCTAGTAAAAATGCACGTCCTATTTTGGAACGTGTTGCATTGATTGGTAAGTTTCAAGTTATTGTAGATGGTAATGACGTCACGACTGCTAAACCTGACCCAGAAGTTTTTGTAAACGGGGCCGAGGCCTTACCACCAGACCCACAACATTGTATCGTTTTTGAAGATTCAATTGCAGGGATTCAAGCTGCAAATACGGCTGGAATGATCAGTATTGGTATTGGAGATCCAAAAGTATTACACGAAGCAGATCACGTTTTTAAAGATTTTACACAGTTATCTAATGATTTTTTAGATAGCCTTATTCAAAATTAATCCCATTTAGCATATAAAATTAGTATTTAATGATTTTTTTTAGATAAAAAGGAGAACGTTAATACCTAGTTTAGAGAATACATAACGCATTAATATCAGTTACTAAATAGTCTGTCAAGAATCAAAAAGAAGTACAAGAACTTAAAAAATCTTGTCTTTAGGAGTGAGTACAACCAACGATCCTGATTCTTGACTTTAAAATATACATATGCATTTAGAATATATTACCCCTGACGCTTGGTCGATTATAGAAGAAAACTGGAATCCTGAGACGGTAAAATCATCAGAGAGTTTGATGAGTATCGGTAATGGTATGATGGGACAACGTGCCAATTTTGAAGAAAAATACAGCGGCGCTACCTTTCAAGGAAGTTATATAGGAGGTGTTTATTATCCAGACAAAACACGTGTAGGTTGGTGGAAAAATGGGTATCCAGAATATTTTGCTAAAGTGTTAAACGCTCCGAGTTGGATTGGAATTAAAGTCAAGATTAATGGCGAATCGCTAGATTTACATACTTGTAAAGAAGTTCAGAATTTTAAGAGATCCCTCAATATGAAAGAAGGGGTGCTCTATCGTAGTTTTGAAGCGAGGTTGAAAAATGGAAGTAGTGTGGCTGTTCATGTGACTCGTTTTTTAAGCCTAGCTATCGATGAGGTAGGTGCAATTAAATATGAAGTAACACCTCTTGATAAAGATGCGACCATCAGTTATGAGCCGTATCTGGATAGTGGGATTACCAATGAAGATTCTAACTGGGATGATCAATTCTGGAATACGCTTTCAGTGACAGATCAAGAGCAACGTGCGTTTATTGTAGCGCATACCATGAAGACTGAGTTTCATGTCTGTACGATGATGAGTAATCAATTGTATGTGGGAGGGAGGTCTATTCAGCTTTCGCGAAAGCGTACTGAAAAGTCATCTTACCAAGGAACGGTAGGAAATAAGCAAGAGACGATTACCTATATTGGGCATCATTATGAAACTGATGTGAAGAAGGGTGAGACGTTGGAGATTCACAAATTTGGAGGCTATGTAAGTGATTTGAATCACGATGAAGAAGACCTGAAAACTGCTGCAAATGCAGTGCTTGAAAAAGCAGAAACAATAGGATTTGAAGCCTTACTTACACAACAAAAAGAAGATTGGGCAGCCGTATGGGCGATGGCAGATATCACGATAGAAGGTGACGTCAAAGCACAGCAAGGCATCCGCTTTAATATTTTTCAGCTGAATCAGACGTATTCTGGAAAAGATGCGCGTCTCAATATTGGACCTAAAGGATTTACAGGAGAGAAATATGGTGGATCTACCTACTGGGATACCGAGGCGTATTGTATTCCGTTTTATATGGCGACTAAAGATCAAGGTGTTGCGCGTAATCTGTTGACATATCGTTATAAACACTTGGATAAAGCCATAGAGAATGCAGCCAAATTGGGCTTTACAAACGGTGCAGCTTTGTACCCTATGGTGACCATGAACGGGGAAGAGTGTCATAATGAGTGGGAGATCACCTTTGAAGAAATACACCGTAATGGCTCTATGATTTTTGCGATTCATAATTATGAGCGTTTTACAGGAGACACTTCATATATTCCAGAAATGGGGTTGGAAGTAATTATAGGTGTGGCGCGTTTCTGGAAACAACGTTTTACGTGGTCTTCAGATAAAGAAAAGTATGTGATGCTAGGAGTGACGGGACCTAACGAGTATGAAAATAACGTTAATAATAATTGGTTTACAAATTATCTAGCCACCTGGTGTCTGGAGTACGCTTTCGCGAAAGCGCACCAAGTCAGAGAAGAATTTGCTACAGACTATGCCCGAATATTAGAAAAAACAGGACTCACCGATGTCGAAATAACCGAATGGCAAAGCGTGGCAAGTCAAGTCTATTTTCCCTATTCAGAGAAGCATGAAGTATTCTTACAGCAAGATGGATTCTTAGATAAAGAACTCATTTCTGTTGCTGATTTGCCTACGTCTGAACGCCCTATTAATCAGAAATGGTCTTGGGATCGCATTTTGCGTTCGCCCTACATCAAGCAGGCAGATACTTTGCAAGGATTTTATTTCTTTGAAGATCATTTTACAGAGGAACAATTGGAGAAGCATTTTGATTTTTATGAACCATTTACGGTGCATGAAAGCTCCTTGTCTCCCTGTGTGCATGCCATACAAGCGGCAAAATTAGG
>CAKZKZ010000043.1 GCA_937124495.1 uncultured Dokdonia sp.
AAACTGACCTATCGCCTGATCTAGATCTAAAGTATATGTTAATCTATATGTTTTTCCTGCTTCTAAAAACAAATCCAAATAAACATAATTAAAATTTCTTAGAATTTCTGCCTCTAAGCGATCATTTATAATAGTTAATACAGCATGAGAATTATGATGCAGTGTCCCTGACGGAATACTTTCTATGTCATTAAAGTTTTCATTATACAGAGGTATATTACTTTTTATGGTCCCATCACCATCAGAATCACTATACGTAAGACGTACATTCCCCAAATGATCGGTATAATTAAAAGCATATTGATACTCAGAAAATGTGGTAGTTTGCGTTTGTGTATTAAACTTATCAACAGAATTTATAGTGCCATATACAGGTTCTACATATCCTTCAGGATGTGAGAACATCTTTAAAACTTCATTTCCATCGTTATTTTCATAAATATAGCCTCCTGCATAGAAGGTAGAAACGGTAGCTTGTTGTAAATCGTCCTGTAACACTTTTGCCATTTTTATTCCAGTAGCATCATAAATATACGTAATCGTTCCATCTTGTGTATTACCATGAGCATTAGTTGTACTAATTTTAACAATAGTTGGTAAATTAAGATGGTTATACGTAATACCAGTGATCCCTTTATTACGATCTAATATCAGGTTTCCATTTATATCATACTCATAATCATCTAAGGTTACAGATGTGTGCCCGTCATAGAATCCTTCATTTTTTAAATTCACATGACCATTATCACTTACACTCAATAATTGATTTCCATCATAGGTATATGTAAGATTATCCATTGCAAGGGCGTTATGATCTTCATTCTCCCCTTGCCTAGTTAAGGTAAGGATATTTCCATTTTTATCATAGTCAATTCCAGATACATTAAAATGATCATAGTCTGTAAGATGAATCCCTTTTCTACTATACGCTATCTTAATACGGTTTAAAGCGTCATATTTATATCCATACGTTCTTTTCTTCGTATCTGCATTGGTCGTTTTCCAAGTGGTTTGTGAAATGTTTCCATTATAAAGAGGTACAGCACGTCCTGCAATTCCAGCATCACCTTCTACAGGAGCATCATAATTAATCTTAAATTGGAATACATCAGTCTCTTTAGTTGTTCCTCCAATAGGATTGATATCTGTAAGCCAACCTCGTATATTATATTCATAATCTACTTTTTGAAGACTCTTATCAATATTGGTTGTATATAAATTAAGGTTACCAATCTGAGTTCCTTCATCTCTAATAGAAACATCTCCTACTAAAGATGGAAAATTCTGAGTCATAATATGAGTAGCTACAATAGCACCATTATGAATAAACGATAATACATTTCCTTCTCTTTCAATCGCAAAATGGTCATCAGCATCAAAGTTGATATATTCTGTTATATAACTGTGAATGCCAGCCTCAAGTATTCGTACTTTATATCTACCAGGATTATTTAAGAAAAAATAAAATGCATAGTCAATCTCATCGACAGAGCTAGTATATAGATTATTATCATTAAGACCTATAATATATCGTTTATTGGCCACAAGATTTGTAAAGGATATTCCTCCATCCCCTTCTATTTTACCAACGGTAGCTAATCCTGCATTATAATCGGAGTTACCCCCAGCAATTTTCGTTATGATACCATCTTCCGATACATTTATGTTTCCCTCTGTTATATCCGTATATCCACTCTCAAAGAGTTGTCCTCCCACACGTTTAGATGCTAATTGCCCTAACTCATCATACCTATTACTAGCAATCAATTGTACAGGTTCATTATCGATCTGTTGCTCCTGAGTGATTAATCTATTTTGATGATCATAGCTAAAAAAGTCGTTGATTACAATCTCTTGATGACCCGCTTTTTGATGTGTCGTTCTACTCTCGAGTACTTTTCCTGTAAAGTCTAATAAGGATTCAGAAGTATCTTCTGTATCGAGATACATATTTTCACTACGTCCAAAAATAGGGCGTGCCTTATCATCATATCCAGTAACTGTTGTAATCCATTGATCAGTTCCTAATACACGCACTTTTGATACCGTAGG
>CAKZKZ010000044.1 GCA_937124495.1 uncultured Dokdonia sp.
TTTGTCTTTTTTCCCTTCCCTTTCTGCTAAAATGCACCTAATCGCCCATCCACCGTTTTGGTCCACGGGCCCAGCCTAAGACTCGGAACTATCTACATTGACTAATAATGACGTGTTACGCCGCCTTCGCTTTACTTTTGATTTAAAAGATTCTGCGCTTATTGATATCTTTGCTTCCACTAATGTTTCTGTGACTAATGATCAAATTACAGACTGGTTAAAAAAACATCCAGTCAAATCAAAACTAATGCCGTTCTCAATGCATCAGAAATTTGAATACGGAGCCTATATAGAAGATAATAAGATACATATACATACAGATAACAACCATTTTAATATGACAACCCAAAAATTAGGATTAAAAGGACAACATAATACAAAGAATGCCATGGCAGCATCAACGG
This sequence comes from uncultured Dokdonia sp., assembly GCA_937124495.1. Lineage (GTDB taxonomy): Bacteria > Bacteroidota > Bacteroidia > Flavobacteriales > Flavobacteriaceae > Dokdonia. Next base: position 405 of record CAKZKZ010000044.1, read on the forward strand.
TTGCTAACCTTTTAAATATTAGAAAAACAACGATACGTGAAAGTTTAGAAGGCTTTCAGGGTGTTGAACACCGTTTAGAACAAGTCCTGAAAATAGGGAATGTGCGATATATCAATGATAGTAAAGCAACTAATGTTAATGCTACATTTTATGCATTAGATAGTATGAGTTCACCTACTGTGTGGATTGTTGGAGGTGTTGATAAGGGAAATGATTATCGTGATCTATATCCTTTGATTAATGAAAAAGTGAAAGCAATCATTTGCTTAGGTGTTGATAATGCAAAACTCATGAGCCATTTTGGGAATATGGTAGATGTCATTATCGAAACACAATCCATGACCGAAGCCGTTAAGATTGCCTATAAAGTTGCTGAAAAAGGAGATGGTGTATTGTTGTCTCCAGCATGTGCAAGTTTTGATTTATTTGAAAATTATGAAGATAGAGGGCGTCAGTTTAAAAATGCGGTACGTAATCTGTAAATTGAAAATAGAGTACTGCTCTATTGTGAATAAAAACAAAATGTAAGGAGACTGAGTGATTTTCACTTTTGTGAAAAAAGTATCGAAGTCCCGAATTAAAAAGAAAATGTCTAACACAAAAAAAATATTCTCAGGATTAAAAGGCGATAAAGCGATATGGGCTATTGTTGCCCTACTGGCATTATTTTCTTTTCTACCAGTGTATAGCGCCGCAAGTAATCTTGCATACATACGAGGCGATGGGAATACGATACGTTTTCTGATTAAACACGGAATGCATCTTGTATTAGGCTTTGCTATGCTCTATGGAGTGCATAAAGTACCATATCATTATTTTAAGGGGCTTTCGGTGATCTTTTTGCCTTTGGTTGTTCTGTTATTAATTGTAACATTAGCACAAGGGACAACAGTTTCTGGTGCAAATGCAGCGCGTTGGATTAAGATTCCATTTATGGGTGTTGGTTTTCAAACCTCAACCTTAGCTGCCGTTGTGCTTATGGTGTATGTTGCACGTTATCTGTCCAGAATAAAAGACAAGCAAATCACCTTTAAAGAAACCTTAGTGCCTTTATGGTTGCCAGTTGCAGCAGTGCTTGCATTGATTTTGCCAGCCAATTTTTCGACGACCGCCATTATGTTTTTAATGGTTATTGTGTTGGTGTTTTTAGGAGGATACCCCTTAAAATATTTAGGAATCATTATAGCTACAGGAATTGTAGCACTTCTCTTTTTTGTGCTGTTAGCAAAAGCCTTTCCAGGTGTATTCCCAAATAGGGTAGATACATGGATTAGTAGAGTAGAAAATTTTGCAAGTAATGAAGTAGACCCTGATGCTGATTATCAAATAGAGAAAGCAAAAATAGCCATTGCTTCAGGTCAAATTATTGGATTGGGACCTGGTAAAAGTGTACAGAAAAACTTTTTACCACAATCTTCATCAGATTTTATATATGCAATTATTGTAGAAGAGTTTGGTCTTGTTGGGGCTTTGTTTTTAATGTTGCTATATCTCTTAATGTTATTTCGGATCACTGTGATTGCACATAAAGCAGAAACCATATTTGCAAAACTCCTTGTGATAGGTGTTGGGATGCCTATCGTGTTTCAAGCACTTATTAATATGGCAGTTGCCGTAGAGTTATTCCCAGTAACAGGACAAACACTTCCTCTTGTGAGTAGTGGAGGTACTTCTATATGGATGACTTGTTTAGCGATAGGCATTGTGTTAAGCGTAAGTGCTAAACGTGATCAAGTGAAGGAAGTGAAAATAGAAAATGATAAAGATTTAAACCCATTAGATATATTAAGTGAAACCTTATAAAGTCATATTATCTGGAGGTGGTACAGGAGGACATATCTATCCTGCGATTGCTATTGCGCGTGAAATCGAAAAGAGATATCCGGATACGGAGTTTCTTTTTGTAGGTGCAAAAGATCGTATGGAAATGGAAAAAGTGCCTCAAGCTGGTTTTGATATTGAAGGACTCTGGATCTCTGGAATTCAGAGGAAACTGTCTGTAGAGAACCTTAAATTCCCTTTTAAACTCATGAGTAGTTTATGGAAATCAAATAGCATTATTAAGCGTTTTCAGCCTGATGTTGTTATTGGTACTGGAGGTTTTGCAAGTGGTCCTTTATTGAAGAGAGCGACGAGTAAAAAGATTCCAGCATTGATTCAAGAACAGAATTCGTATGCAGGGATTACTAATAAATTATTATCAAAAAGCGTACAGAAAATATGTGTTGCTTATGATGAGATGCACCGTTTCTTTCCACAAGGAAAAATTATAAAAACAGGAAACCCCGTTCGTAATGATTTATTGACGATTTCCAGTAAACGTACAGAAGCGATAGCAACATACGGAGTTTCTTCAGACAAGAAAACGGTATTGATTATAGGTGGAAGTTTAGGAGCAAGGGCGATTAATGAGTTGGTAAGTAAAGAGCTTGACTTTTTTACGAAGCATGATGTACAAGTGCTCTGGCAAACAGGGAAATTATATTACGAACAATACAAACATCTCGCATCTAACGATGTAAAAGTGATGGCATATATCGATCAAATGGATTTGGCGTATGCTGCCGCAGATATTATCATTTCAAGAGCAGGTGCAGGATCTGTATCTGAGTTATGTATTGTAGGGAAAGCAACGGTTTTTATTCCGTCGCCCAATGTAGCGGAGGATCATCAAACTAAAAATGCACTAGCGATTACTGCGCAAAATGCAGCCGTGTTGATACGTCAAAAGGAGTTGGATGCAATGTTTGAAAACGAATTAGAGAGCTTGATTCAAGATACAGAGAGAAGAGAGGCATTAGGAATGGCTATTAAGGCATTGGCTTTACCCGATGCTACTAAACATATTGTAGATGAGGTGGAGAAGTTATTGCCGAATAGAGAGTAGAGAAATATTCATTGTCACACTGAGCTTGTCGAAGTGTTTTTGAATAAGAGTATAATAGTAATTAGAATAGCATGAGATTTCCGCGAAGGCGGAAATGAAAGAATAATATATGAGCGCATTAAAAGACATACAGCATTTTTATTTCATCGGGATCGGAGGGATCGGGATGAGTGCGCTGGCATTCTATTTTCACGAAAGTGGAAAACATGTGACGGGTTATGATAAGACGCCTAGTGATGTGACGCGTTCATTAGAAAAAGTAGGAGTTTCTATTCATTTTGATGATAAAGGAACAGAGGTTGATATCAACTACGCACCTGAAAATACACTTGTTGTATATACACCTGCGGTTCCTAGTGATTTTGGTGAATTGGTACGCTTTCGCGAAAGCGGTTATACCATTAAAAAAAGAGCCGAAGTACTAGGTATGATCGCAAATGCACATTACAGTCTTGCGGTAGCAGGAACCCACGGAAAAACGACTACCTCTAGTATATTAGGACATTTACTTGCAGAAACTGGTGCGCCTGTCACTGCTTTTATAGGCGGAATTACCAATAATTATAACGGAAATCTGATCCAAAAAGGAAATGATGTCATTGTAGTAGAGGCAGATGAATTTGATCGTTCGTTTTTGCAATGAACACCAGATATCGCTTGTATTACTTCTATGGATGCAGATCATCTGGATATTTATGGAGATGCGACCGCACTAGAAGATACCTTTAAAGAATTTGGTAGTTTAGTTCCTGAGGGAAAGCTATTTATCCAAAATGGATTACCTCTAGAAGGACTGACTGTAGGAATAGAGGATGATGCGCTGTACAGTGCTCAGCATGTAACCATACAAGATGGATGTTATCATTTTGATTTTAAACACCCAGATGGGGTGATTTCTAATATGCAATTTAACCTGCCGGGCAGACACAATCTGTCTAATGCAATAACAGCTTTGGGTATGGCGATTCTATATGGTTCCCCAACCGAATTGCTTCCCAAAGCTTTATTGAGTTTTTCTGGCGTGAATAGAAGATTTACCTATAGGTTAAAAACAGAAGATCGTGTGCTTATTGATGATTATGCACATCATCCTACAGAAATTGCAGCTGTGTATCAAAGCGTGAAGGAAATGTATCCAGATACGCCCGTATTAGCTGTTTTTCAACCACATCTGTATAGTAGAACGCAAGATTTTATGGATGATTTTGCGATGCAACTTTCGCGATTTGATGAAGTCTTTTTACTAGATATCTATCCTGCAAGAGAATTACCAATTGCTGGAGTGACAAGTAACGTATTATTAGAGAAAATAAAACTTGAAAAAAAACGATTAATTACCAAAGAAGAATTGTTAGAAAACATAACAAATGCTCCACAAAAAGTGATGGTGATGATGGGGGCTGGAGATATAGGCGTAGAAATACTAAAAGTAACTGAATTTTTAAAAGATGCGTGTTAATTGGAATTACATACGGTTTGCTGGATTGCTGTTACTGACAGTGTTTTTATATGCTTTTGCATCACATCGTAATAGTGTGAGATTGGTCGATAAAGTAGCGATTCAATTTAAAGATGAAAGCACTCCTTTTGTGACTAGAGAAACCGTTGATAAATTGTTAATACAAAGTAAAGGCAAGGTTACGGGTATGCCTAAAGAAAAATTAGCTTTGAATGAGATGGAGTTGCGAGTGAAGTCGCATCCAACTATCAAAAATGCAGATGTTTATGTTACTATGGCAGGAACAGTGGGAGTCGCTATTGAGCAGCGAAAGCCCATTGCTCGTGTGCATGGTAATACGTCATTTTATATAGATCAAGAGGGAGAAGAAATTCCGCTCTCTAAGAATTTTTCGGCGAGAGTCCCTATCATAAATGGGATTACTAAGAAAGATATCCCGATACTAACAGAATTAATTTTGTTTATAAAAAAGGATGAATTTCTAAATAAACACATTATTGGGGTCAATAAAAAGAAGAATAACCAGTACATACTTATTCCAAGAAAATTGGATTATAAGATTTTATTAGGAGACATACATAATTTAGATAGTAAGCTTACAAATTATAAAGCTTTCTATCAGAAAGCACAAAAAGATAAAACACTAGATGTGTATCAACTTATTAATCTTAAGTATACAAATCAAGTTGTTTGTAAAAAAGGATAAGGGGTCATGAGTTTACATTTAAAAATATAGTGAAGACTCAAAACGATAGGAATATGGAACAGCAAAATATCGCAGTAGGACTAGATATAGGTACAACAAAGATTGTAGCTATGATAGGTCGTTACAATGAATATAACAAAGTTGAGATTCTGGGGATTGGAAAATCTAAAAGTCTAGGAGTGCATCGTGGTGTTGTAAATAATATTACGCAAACGATACAATCTGTACAACAAGCTGTTCAAGAAGCAGAGAATGTCTCAGGTATTAAAATTAAGGATGTTGTGGTAGGTATAGCGGGGCAACATATACGCAGTCTTCAACATAGTGATTATATCACAAGATCTAATGCAGATGCTGTGATAGATAGTACAGATATAGATGCTTTGTGTAATCAAGTTCACAAATTGGTTATGTTACCTGGAGAAGAGATTATTCATGTGTTACCACAAGAATACAAGGTAGATGGACAGAGCGAAATTAAAGAACCTATCGGAATGTATGGGGGAAGAGTAGAAGCCAACTTTCATGTTGTTGTAGGGCAGGTGGCATCTATTAGGAATATAGGGCGTTGTGTAAAGAGTGCAGGATTAAGCTTAGATAGAATTACATTAGAACCATTAGCATCTGCAGATGCAGTATTGAGTCAGGAGGAGAAAGAAGCTGGAGTAGCACTTATTGATATAGGAGGTGGTACCACAGATCTTGCTATTTTTAAAGATGGAATCATACGTCATACAGCAGTTATTCCTTTTGGAGGGAATGTGATTACAGAAGATATCAAAGAAGGATGTTCTATTATAGAAAAGCAAGCAGAGCTTCTCAAAATAAAGTTTGGATCCGCTTGGCCAGGAGAAAATAAAGACAATGAGATTGTTTCTATTCCTGGACTTAGAGGTCGCGATCCTAAGGAGATTACATTAAAAAACTTGTCTAAAATTATACACGCAAGAGTTGTAGAAATTATAGAGCAAGTATATCTAGAGATCAAAAATTACGGTCACGAAGAGCAAAAGAAAAAATTGATTGCAGGGATTGTATTAACTGGAGGGGGCTCTCAGTTAAAACATCTTAAACAATTGGTTGAATATATCACAGGAATGGATACCCGTATAGGATATCCTAATGAACACCTTGCAGGAGATAGCGATTCTGAGACGACAAGTCCATTGTTTGCAACAGCCGTAGGACTTGTGATGAATAGCCTTGAACAAGGGCTATATAATAGCGAGGAAGAAGAAGAAGTATTTGAAGAGATTCAAGAACATACAGATGCCGAATCGGTAGATGTGTCTCCTCAAGAAACTATAAAAACGCCAACGGGACCAAAGAAGAGCATTTTTGATCGTTGGGCAGAAAAGTTTAAAGATTTTTTAGATAATGCAGAGTAGTTAGGAACTACACAAGAATACAGGTTAAATAAAATAAATTAAAGATATATACGCTTTCGCGAAAGCGGAAACAGAAACGTAATAAAGGGGCTAAAATCAAAAATATGAGTACGACAGAATTTGATGGAATTACATTTGATCTACCTAAAAACCAAAGTAATGTTATAAAGGTTATAGGTGTAGGAGGAGGAGGAAGTAATGCAATTAATCACATGTTCCAGCAAGGAATAA
>CAKZKZ010000045.1 GCA_937124495.1 uncultured Dokdonia sp.
AATCTAAAAAATCAATGACTATTAATTGATTTTCATTTCGTCTCTTTAAAAGTTCTTTCAAGTTTGGATCACCAGCTGGCATTGCAACAACTTTGCTGTCAGTTAATGAATTCCAATCACTTTCTGATAATCTAAATTTATCAAAAGCACCTCCATTCCAACTATCCTCTTTGAAATATCTGTCTCCTTTTTCATTAATGAAAATTTTATTTGATGCAGTTGGTTCATTAATCTGGTATAACCTAGAACGATTTATATTTAATTTATCTAGTTGGTTTTCTAATAGTTTTCCAAATTTATCTTTTCCAGTTGCACCAATTACTGAGATATTTTCATATCCTAAAAGTTTACATTGAGTAGCAAAGTTTAATGAGTTTCCTCCAACGTAAATTTTTTCTAATTCTGGAAAGAAGTCTACACAAAAAGATGTTAATGCTGTTATTTTCATTTCTGTTTGCTCAAATTACACACAATGGTCTTGTGTATGATTAGTTGCGTGTGTTAGCAACTAATTTCGCAAGTACGCTTGCACTAGTAATTAATTTTATACAGTGTTGTGTAAGGTATTTTTATCTTAAGATTCGTAATGCAGGTCTATATTTAAATGATTTTTTATTGTAAACTCTAATTGTATTATAAATTGTTACTATAAAATTTAATACGTATAGAATTATTAAAGGGATAAACATAGTAACTATTCCAAAATTCCAATCTGATAAAACTCCGCCTAAAACTCCACCAAACACTCCTGTAAGAATACATATGTAATATAGAAACAATAACAAAGTCCAAGATATTTGAAAATTCAACATTGATTTTCCAAGTTCATTTACATTTTTCAGTTTGTCTTTTTTAAAAATCCACATTGTCAAAGGAATTATTATTCCAAGTAAAGGGAAAAACAAAAAACCAAGAGCAGAAAGACTCATTAAAGTCAAATAATTTTGGTCTTCTTGTATTTTCCAATCTACTATTTCATCAGGCGAAGTACCTAATGCAATAGAGAGTCTTTTTAAAGTATCTCCTCTAGGAACTGTTTCGTTATTTTCAATCCTCTGAATAGTTCTTAAGCTTAAACCAGATTCTTCTGCCAAATTTTCTTGCGATATTCCTTTTCTATTTCTTAAATCTTTTACTTTTTGTGCTAAATTCAAATTGTTCATTTCTATATGTTTTTTAATTTGAAGTAAAAGTATTTTGGTTCAGTCATATTTGATAGCGTCTTTATTATGTCATTCTTACGTCATTAGTGTCAGAGTCCTATTTTCGTATGACACAGAACGTGTTTGTGTATGTTTTCGTTGCGGTATGGCGGCTGAATCAGTTGGTATTGGCGTTCAGCTACGGGACAGCTCGCCAACCGGAAGCCTTAGAGCCGCTAGTTTATTTTGTTCAGTTAAAGATAGGGAATCTTTTGAATGCCGATTGTCCTCTTGTACTAGTGCAATTATAAATTATGCACGTTGTTGTGATACGTTTTTTATTCCCAACCATTTACTTGTTTAATTAATTCATCAAAATTCATTCGTGATATAGGCAGAGCTTCACTTAATTCTTCAAATGTTTCAAAGTTTTTTTCCGCCACCGTTTCTAATATATTGAGAATATTGCCGAAGCATAAATCGGTTGGTTTTTTCCTCGTAGAGTTTTTCGAGCAAGAAATGCAAGACATAATATTATACAAAATAAAATCTTTAAGGACAATGTATCCACCCCCTACATTTGGTCCAGTGCAACTAGAGTTATCTTGTATTACTCTTTTAATTTTATCTAATTCATCTATTGAAAAAATCAAAAAATATACATTAGGAATGTATTTTCGATTATAGCTTTTAGTGAAGATATTTCCTTTTAGAGGTTGATTTCTAAAGAAGACAATTGCGGGAAGAGTATCTTGAAATACATAATTCACCTGCAAGTCGACCAAGTCATAACTCCAGGAATTTTGAGAATCAATTTTTTCTTTAAAATCGGTATTATTAATGCTTTCGCGTGGTGATATATATTCTTGCGAGAAGCAGATGTTGGTAATAATGCAGAAAATTAGTATTAAAATTTGTTTCATTTAAATGTGTTACAACGGTCTTATGTATGATTTCGTTGCGTGTTTCAGTAACTAATTTAGCAAATACAAACCGAATAGAAAATCTGCAAGATTTTTCGTAAGTGGGCGAGCACTAGCAATGAATTATAGGCGATGTTAGCCATCGTTTTTATAAATCAAAATTTCTAGCTAAGATGTAGTTACTGTAAATAAAATCGTAATTATGATTCAGTTCAAATTATTGTTATTGTTAAATCAGATCCCATGTCTCTTATTAACAATTTATCTCCATTCAATTTCACTTTTTTTGTATACCCATCTGTTTCTATTTCCTCTACTTGAATATAATTAGTGTCAATTATAAAAATTCTATTCCTATGCTTATCTCTATATTTTATTACTAGAAAATGGTGAAAAAATTTAATACAATCACAACCAGAAGAGCCTAAACCCATTGTGTTAATTGGTGGTCTCCAATTAACAATAATTTCATCTTTGACTTTAATGCGTACTAATTCTTTTCCTATTTCATTTTCTTGCCACCAAGCAATAAGATGTCCATTAAATGCAATTTGGTTAATATGGATCTCATTTTCCGCACCAAAATTATCTTTCCAATATATGCAATCATCTTTTAATTCAGTGTCTACATTATCCTGGAACAATTCCTCAGCTATTATGTCTAAAATATCTTTATTCACTTTTCTTTAATTACATCTAACGTGTTTGTATGGTGGTATTTATGGTTTTGTGTGTGTGAAGGTTTTCTGAAGGAAAATCAGACGTAACAAAATTGCAATAACCTATGTTTAAGCCTAAAATAGCAATTAAATTTATACGTTGTTACTACCAGTTTTTTATTCTGTTATTATTTCGTTTTCGGTTGTTTGGTCATCTGTTTTTTTATTCAATTTCCATAACCAATATAGTCCGCCAAGTGGTATTCCAAAAGTCCAAACTGAACTTAAATATCCCATATATGAAAAACTAATTCCGAATAGTATTTGAAAACTTAATAAGCTAAAAGAAAGTCCATGAACAGCACTGTATGTTATCGCAGGAACATTCAAAAATATCACTGCAATATATTTCAACCATTTTTTCTTTAGATTACTTTTCTTAATTTTTCTTATTATCCAAATATTAAAAATCGGAATACAAATTGCTAAAATTCCAAATAACCAAAATAAAACCATACTTGGGATTTTCTCTTTTATATCAAGTGTTTTTATATATAGTATTTTATTCGAATTATCATCAAAAATTAGTTCAAAAACTCCAAATTCTTTATCGTTTGAAAACTCAATTTGTGCTAAAGTTGTATTTGGCGCTGTACTTTCTCCTTCTACTGTGGATAAAGTCTTTTCAGCTGTCATAAACTTGTAGTTTAATTCTTTTCCAAAATTCTTTACTATGATATTTTGAAAATTTCTTAATCCTAATTTTAGCGTATCAATATTTGTGTTTTTAAAAGCGTCATTTTCGATTGCCATAAAGCTCAGACTTTTATCATAATCTTCTTTTATTAGAGCTTCTATAAAACCTTTTGTGGTGTCTTTATATGTAAAAGCGCTATTAATAAAATCACAGCTTGTAAAAAGAGATACTGTTAGTATCAGTAGTAAAGTTTGTTTTAATCTATTCATTTTTTCAAATTGGTGGTAACCATCTAGTGTATGAAACCTAGCATGTAAGAAGACACTATCTTTTCGAATTAGTATTTATTAGGTATGTTTTACACACATTGTTGTAACCCGTAATTTATTTGTTTTCTATCGAATCTATCTTTGTTTTAATTTCAATTATCTCTTCTGGAATCCAGTCAAATGACGAATCTAATTCAAAAGCTTTTTGTTTTAGCTTCAAGGCTTCTTTATACTTTCCTAGTTGTCGCATTAAATCTCCTTTTGAATCGTACGGATTTCCGTTTTCAGGTTCACTTTTAATAAAGCTTTCAAAAGCTTCTTCTGCTTTATTTAATTCGTTGTTATTGATATAGGCGTATCCAAGAATATTATAACCTGAACCATATTTTTCATCAAGCTCAACAGACTTTTTTCCAGCATTAATGGCTAGACTAGGGTTTTTTCTAAAAAGTAAAAATGAAATAGTGTGATGTAGGTATTTATCGGAAGGACAAAGTTTTGCTAATTCGAATAATTTGTTTTCATAAATATCTTCCGGGTTATTAAATCTAAACTCTGTAGCATCAACCATCATTTGCTCTTCTTTTGAAGCTAAATGTTTATATTTTTGAGCTAGTTGGTGATTAAGTTTTTTTATTGAATTATCGGGTGAATAGATTGATATGAAATTATACATTCTTACGAAACTGCTATCTAATTCAATAGCTTTTTCATACTGTTCCGTTGGATTCCCATTTATTCCATTTTGAACTAGAAACCTAGCTTTTTCAAAATGCTCTTTTGCTTTTTCAGATGATGTGGTAATTGGAATAACTTTTTGTACTGCTTCTTTTTCATCCATTTTGTTGTTTTTACAAGATATCAGTAATGAAATAAGTAGTAAGGCAATTATTCTCATATAATCATCATCATTTAGGTATGGTTTTATTGGTTATACTGGTCTAGTATAAGGATAGTAGTGGATTTTTAAGTCCTTTTTTTTCGATTTATAACCGACCTTTATCTTTTGTTTTAGCAATTAAACCGCTATTATTTTTATACATTGTTACCATACGTTTTTATTCAGTACTATTTTCCGAATACGATTTTTCAGAGTTAAGTCTAAAATAGTCAAAAATCTCTTTTTTAATCAATTTGTTTTTCGGATTTCTCAAATCATTTTCGCGTTGATATATTTTATCATTCCAATATGGTTCATTTGAATTTTTGTCAATCACTTTTTCTAAGGTTGACTTATTAAAATTAAGACCAGCTCCAATTGATTCGTTCCTGTATGGATTGAATTTTAAAACTTTATCCCAATCATTTTTTGATTCAGGATTCGGAATTTCAATATATTTATAGAACTTATCTCTATGGGTTTCTCTATAAATTCTACCATATTGTAAGTAAACTGTTTTAATGTCTGTGTATGAAATACTGCGAGCATAAGAGATTGGAAATTCAATTTCCCAATTCTCAGGTGGTAAGTTTCCAATTACTTCATAATCACCATAAAAAAGCGCATTATCCATTATATATTGAGATGGTAAAGCTTTCAACGTTTTAAGTTTCTCTAATTTTACTTTTTTAGTATTCTCAATAATATGATAAACTTTGACTACTAAAGGTTGTGTCATTAATTGAGCTAAACCATAATTTTTTTGCTCTTTAAAACTTGGTTCTTTTCTTATTTTCCTGACATCTGCTATTAAGCGACCAAAACCATAGTTTCTTCTGTCTACTTTGAAAGTAAAGAAATCACCTTCTTTTAATTTTATTCTTTTTCTTTTTTTGTTAGCGAATTCTTTTAAATCTTTCAAATCTTGCTTTGTCGATTCACTAATAAAACTCTCAAGCCAAAAGGGTAAATCTGTTAAACTATTGAATTTAATATTTTCAAAAATAGTAGAGTAGAAGGTATGTTCTGTTGTGTAATTACCAATAGTAATTCCGCTAACACCAAAATCAAAATATACACCAATTCCATTTCGAGAATCTAATGAAGAGTAATTCAATTTTTTTGCTTTTCCTCTGCTCGTTTTAGGTAAAAGCATTGTTCTGTTTTCGGTTTCCTCGTCTAATTGTATTTCTCGATATAAGTTATTGTTTACGCTTATTTTTTTTCTAATTGTATTTCCATCGAAGTAGACATATACTTCATCTGTTATTTGGAATTTGTCCCAACTTTTAGGAACTATTTCAAGTCCTAAATATCTTCTTTGCTCATTAGTTAATTCAAATTCCATTGGTTTCATCAAATGTGTGGTAACGTGTTTCAGCAACTAAATTAGCAAATACAAACCAAATAGAAAATCCGTGAGGGTTTTCGTAAGTAGGCAAGAACTAGCCATGAATTAGAAGTTATGAGTAGTAAAGTATCCTAAACAAAAACCACTTCATTTCTGAAGTGGTTTTAAAATTTCGCGAAAGCGGATATAAAATAAAATATAGCCTTACCATGATCTCTTTTTTTGAGGAGCGTAGATGCCTACTTACTCTATGGTAAGAATCAAATCATCTTGAGATACCATATTCCCATCTTTAATGGTAATAGAGGTTACTTTACCCGCTTTAAAGGCAACGACAGTGGTTTCCATTTTCATCGCTTCAATGATAAACAAAGGATCATTCTCTTTGATCTCTTGCCCCTTTTTAACGAGTACTTTATAAAGTGATCCTTGTAACGGGGCTCCTATCTGGTTCTCATCTGCGGGGTCTATTTTTATGTTTTCTTCCTTCTTGATATTAAGGCTTGTGTCGTGTATGTCGACAAAACGATTTTCTCCATTTACTTTAAAGAACACGGTACGCATCCCTTCATCATTAGGAATCCCAATAGAAAGTAATCGTATGATCACTGTTTTACCAGGTTCCAACTCAATTAGGATTTCTTCCCCTAGATCCATCCCGTAGAAGAAGTTTTTGGTAGGTACCAAGGCAATATTACCATACATCTTATAGTTCTCGTGGGCTTGCTCAAATACCTTAGGGTATAGCATATAGGATAAGAAGTCTTCAATTTCCAGGGGGCGTGTAAATCCTTTCTGAAATTTCTTTTTGAAGGTTTTGTACTCTACATCAAAATCTACAGGAGTGAGATGTGCATTTGGACGATCTGTATAGGCTTCTTTGTTCTTAAGTATAATAGCTTGCAGTTTTTTAGGAAAACCGCCTACAGGTTGTCCTAAATCCCCTTTAAAGAAGTTAATGACAGATTCTGGAAAGGAAATACCCTCGCCACGTTCCATCACATCTTCTGGAGTCAAATTATTAGTCACCATAAAGATGGCCATATCGCCTACGACTTTAGAACTGGGAGTTACCTTTATAAGGTTGCCAAACATGGTGTTTACGGCTGCATACATTTTCTTTACTTCTGTATTACGATCTCCAAGTCCA
>CAKZKZ010000046.1 GCA_937124495.1 uncultured Dokdonia sp.
TTAACAAAGAATCCTCCGTATTGCGACGGATCTCATAAATAAAGAGTATACATCTTATTAAAAAATGCTGATGGTCATCGTACTATCAGCATTTTTTGTTTCTACTCTTTTTGAGGTTTAATTCCGAATGAAGCGTAGTGTTTTCTTTACAAGAAGTTTGAAGTGGGAAGTTTTTTGTGATTTGAGGATAGAACAAAAAATAGAGTAGTACTCTAATTTAGAATACTACTCTATTTTTAAATATCGAACTCCTAATATCTAAGTGAAAATTTGGAGGTTTTTGTGATTTGAGATTTATTTCAAACTAAGCCCAATCTCTTTTCCTTTTTCTATCATAAAAGTATGTGCTGCTTCATGCTCATTAGGAATGACGCCTTCAAGAATCGCTTCCTTAATGGCTTCTTTGATAATACCAATCTCTCTTCCGGGTTTAAGCCCGAAGGTTTTCATAATCTCTTCGCCAGAAACAGGCGGTTGAAAATTACGAATGTGATCGCGTTCTTCAACCTCTTTAATTTTAGAACGTACTACTTTGAAGTTATTGTGATACTTCTTAAAACGTCTTGGGTTTTTGGTAGTAATATCAGCTTCACACAAGGTCATTAAATCTTCGATGTTGTCTCCTGCATCAAACACTAATCTTCGTACGGCGCTATCGGTCACGTGATCTTCAGAAATGACAATAGGTCGCGAACTCATCAATACCATTTTTTGAACAAATTTCATTTTGTCATTCAAAGGCATTTTGAGACGTTTAAATAGTTTGTACACCATTTTTGAGCCTACAAATTCATGACCGTGAAATGTCCAACCTACTTTTTTGCTAAATTTCTTTGTAGGTGCTTTCCCTATATCGTGTAGCAATGCTGCCCATCGCAACCACACATCATCTGTGTTTTGAGAAATATTATCAACGACTTCTAGCGTGTGATAAAAGTTGTCTTTATGTTTTTGTCCTTCTACTTCATCAATTCCTTTAAGAGCCACGAGTTCAGGAAGGATATACGGTAATAGTCCTGTTTTTTCTAAAAGTAAGAATCCTTTAGAAGGTGTTGGACTCAGCATGATTTTATTCAGCTCATCTACAATACGTTCTCTTGTAATAATCTTGATACGATCTGCATTACGCTTGATAGATGCTAACGATTCTTTTTCAATGGTGAAATTTAATTGTGTTGCAAACCGAATACCACGCATCATACGTAACGGATCATCACTATACGTAATATCTGGATCTAAAGGCGTTCTTATAATTCCTTTTTTTAAATCTTCTATACCTCCAAACGGATCAATAAGATCTCCATAATGAGCATCATTCAGTCGAATAGCAAGGGCATTGATGGTAAAATCACGACGATTTTGATCGTCTTGTAAACTACCGTCTTCTACAATAGGATTACGACTATCTCTGGTATAGGATTCTTTTCGGGCACCTACAAATTCTACTTCGGTTTGACCACTTTTTAACATGGCAGTTCCGTAGGTTTTAAATACTTGAACTTTGGGTTTATTTGGAAGTAGCTGAGATACCTTTCGCGCAAGCTCAATACCACTTCCTACAGCAACCACATCAATGTCTTTTGCAGTGCCACGTTTTAAAATATAATCTCTAACATATCCACCTATCACGTATGTTTCTAGTTCTAGAGCATCGGCAGCTTGAGAGATAGTTTTAAAAACAGGTTGTGATAAAGCGTTTTGGTAATTAGGCATTCGTATGTATTTGTATGTTTAATCTCGTCTTTTATTTTCTAATAATAGAGACTTTTCCGTCTTTGGTTAGTTTGATAATGGCAGATGGAGGAAGACTTTTCTTATTTCGATCCAAATTTACGATATAGTCTACGCCCTCCAAAATAATAGGATCAATCTCACTAAATTTTCTAGGCGTAGGGGCACCACTTACATTAGCACTTGTAGAAACAATAGGTTTTCTGAATTTTTTCAATAAAAAATTACAGAATTTATTACGGCACACTCGGAAACCTAATGTATTATCTGGAGCTATCAAATTTTCAGAAATACGGATAGGATCATCATAAATAATGGTCGTAGGCTTATCGGCGTATTTTAAAATATCGTAGGCTACTTCTGGAATCTCTTCTACATATTGCTGTAGCATTTTAAAGTCACTAACCAAACAAATCAATGCTTTGCTCTCTACACGTTTTTTAAGTTGGTATACTTTTTCTATCGCATCAGCATTGGTAGCATCACATCCTATTCCCCAAACCGTATCGGTAGGATAGAGGATAAGACCTCCTCTTTTAAGCGTTGCAATGGCTTTGTCGTGTTCTTCTTTCATAAGTATAATATCAAGATGTAAGACGTCTATAAACGTCTATATATTGTTTTGCGGCTGCACGCCAACTAAAGCTTTGTGCATGTTTTATATATGTTTTGGAAAGGGTGTCAGCATTTTCTGAATATGTATTCATTCCTTTTTTAAATACATCAGCCATATATTCAGAATCATAATGATCCCAATAAAAAGCGTGTGAACCTCCTACTTCTGGTAAAGATGTATTGTTTGATATAAAGATAGGTTTGCCAAATCGCATTGCTTCTATAGGCGGTATTCCAAATCCTTCTCGTAAAGATGGAAATACAAAGGCAGTGCAGTGTTTTAAGTAATATTGCTTATCAAATTCAGAGATTTTTCCTGTGCATATCACACGATCTTGAAGGCCGTGTTTTTCAATGCATTCTTGCAAGGTTGTTCTTGCATATTCTGTATTATTATTACCAGAAAGCACCAGTGTATATTCAGGAACAAGCGCCAACATATCAACCAATGCATGAAAATTTTTACGCTCACTAAACTCCCCAATACTAAATAAAAAGGGGCCGTCAACCTTCATCTCAGGGGAGTGGTTTTCAGGCAATGTGATGGTCTCTAAGGTATTTCCGTTATAGATAATATACTCAGGGACATTAGGGACTTTGAAGTATTTGTGCGTAGATTCTTGAGAATATTTAGAAATATAAGTAATCGCATGGCTTCGATCTAGTTTGGCTTGAAACCGTTGATTGCTCTCGTGATTTAAATCTGTAGATACTTCATCTATAAAATTTACATCATGTACCGTAAGTATATAAGGAATGTCATGATGAGGTTCTATTTTGATGTTTTGATTAAGACAATGCCATACATCATACTTTTTACGGATTCTAAATGGAGTACGTCTATGTAATGTATAGTATTTTTTATAATCAAAATAGTCTCCAAACTCTTCTTGTAAAGGGTTGGTGTTCTTTGCGTAGAGTGTACAACGTATATCAGAAACCTGAGCGTCATACATCCCTTTAATCAGGTGATAATTAAACTGCCCAAAACCTGTTTTTAGGTTTTTGATATTATGACTTTCTAAAAAAATACTAGGAATTCTGGACATGCCGACAAAGATAAATGAAAACTCCTGATTGTTCATTGTTTTATAAACTGTAGTTTTGCAGTGTGAAGTATCATATAGCACCTACATATCAAGATAAGGCAGATCGTATTTTAGATATTGTGACTCATTTTGAGTCGCGAGGTAAAAAATTTGATGAGCGTGATCGTAATTCCCTCAAGTTATTTGAGGTGGATGGCGAAACTATAAATGTAAAATCATTTAAGATACCTAATCTCATCAATAAGATTGCTTACCGGTATTTTAGAACTTCTAAAGCGAGACGTTCTTATGAGTATGCCAATCGTTTACTAGAAAATGATGTGCTTACCCCACAACCTATAGGATATTTTGAAGAACGAGGGTTGTTTTTTGGACGAAGTTACTACGTGAGTAAACATCTATCGTATGACTTGACGTATCGCGAACTCATACGTGACTCTGAGTATGTAGGAGATGTGAAGTTGTTGTCCGCTTTCGCGAAATTTACCCATAGCTTGCACAAAAAGAAGATTCATTTTCTAGACCATTCTCCTGGTAATACCTTAATTACCATTAAAGAGGATGCATATGATTTCTATTTGGTAGACCTCAATCGAATGGAGTTTGGTCCTATGGATTTTAAAACACGAATGTCAAACTTTAGACGTTTGTCTGCTATAAAGTCTCACGTACAGATCATGGCAGATGCTTATGCCAATGCAAGTGGAGAAGATGCTACACTCGTTTTTGAAACCATGTGGCAAGAGATACAAGATTTCCAAAAAAGGTTTCACCGGAAAAAAAGACTCAAGAAAAAGCTTAAATTCTGGAAGCGTTAATTTGTGCCCACTGTAATGCCATGAAAACGTACTAGTTTAGATCTATATTCTACTTTCTATCGGTGAAGCGATCTATTCTCTTTTATACGCTTTCGCGAAAGCGTATATCTTAACAAACCCCTAGTAAAATAAACGTACCTTTGCAGTATACACGAAATGGCACATCAAGTAAAAGTCATTTCTTAAGACTTATTTATGTCATTTCAATCATTGGGCTTATCTGATGCCCTACTCAAAGCAGTGAGTAAAAAAGGATACACAACACCATCTCCTATTCAAGAAAAAGCGATTCCTCCTATTTTAGAAGGAAAAGATGTACTTGCTTCAGCGCAAACAGGAACAGGGAAGACAGCAGGGTTTACCTTGCCGATGTTGCAATTATTAGCTAAAACACCTGTACAACGTAGACGCCCTATACGTGCATTAGTATTGACGCCTACACGTGAACTCGCAGCGCAGGTCTATGATAATGTAAGAGAATATAGTGAGTTTTTGGATATGCGATCTATGGTGATTTTTGG
>CAKZKZ010000047.1 GCA_937124495.1 uncultured Dokdonia sp.
TTTTCTATTCGGTTTTTATTTGCTAAATTAGGTGCATAAACACGCCACTAATCATACACAAACACGTTGTGCGTCATTTAAAAAAAACCGTTTTTACATTAAAAGTCTACGTTTAATATTTAAAAATAGACGCTTACTAATTTAGAGTTTGAGATTAATAGAAAACCAATAGATTTGAAAAATAATCTGACTTAACTAAAAATATGAAAAAAAAAATCCTTCCAACCATATTAACTTGGTTGCCTTCACTAATAATAACATTATTTTTTATTCCCAACGCTTTAGATAAAATCCTTAATTCAAATCAAACAGAAAAAATTGTTGCAAACAGCACTTTAATGATGACAACTGGAGTATTTCTGTTAATTGCTACAGCCATTTTCTTATACAACAAAACAGTTCTTATCGGAACAGCTCTTTTATCATTTTATATGATATTTATAGTCTTTATTCATATGTATAAAGGGAAACCTTATGAAGTTACTATACTAATTGTTATGGCAACTATATTTGCTTCGTATATTAGAAAACCACAATTTTTTGCAACAAAACTAAACTAATTGAAAAAGCATTTCATAACATTCTCTTTAGCGTCTATATTATTAATTTATGCTTGCTTTATTGCAAAAAGCGAATATTTCAACCATCCCTACCCAAATATCGTAGAATATATAGCTTCAGCGCTATTGCTCATTTATACTATCATTTTATGCTTTTGGAAAAAGAATCGTAAGAGAAAAATACTTTATGGAGTAAGCTCTATTGTTGTCTTATTGTTGTCGGTAAACGTGTTAAATTATTATAACCAATGGCATCCTATTAATTTAAAGTTGCCATTTTCTTCATCTCAATCATTTAAAGTTAACTATGAACCATTTGAATGGTCAGAGGCAAAGCCAGAAGATTATAACTATAATACTGACACATTAAATAAGTATTACTCAAAAATAGAGGATTGGAAACGATTGAGAGGTTTATTAGTGGTACAAGATGACAAACTTCTAATAGAAAAATATTTTAAAGGGACAGATAAATTGGATGCATTTAATGTACATTCAGTTACTAAATCAATTACATCTTCATTGGTTGGGATTGGAATTGATAAGGGAATTATTCAATCTGAAGATGAAATGGTAATGAAGTATTTTCCTGAATATCGAAATCAGGTAGATAGTCTAAAGAATGAACTTACCCTAAAGCATTTGTTAACAATGAAAGGTGGATTTGCTCATTGGGATGCATATTCAACACCGAAAGAATGCATAGTTGACATTAAAATAAATAAAACACCAGGTACAAATTTCAGATACTTTACAGGTTCTCAAGCTATTTTATCTGCCATTATCACTAAATCAAGTAAAGAAACCACCAAAGATTTTGCTCGTGAATATTTTCTTGAGCCAATTGGAATTAAAAATGGTTTTTGGAGGTTACAAGATAAGTACTATTGTGGTGGTGGCGAATCATATTATACAGCAAGAGATTTAGCAAGAATTGGGCAGGTATATTTAAACAAAGGCAAAGTAGGTTCAAAACAAATAATTAGTGAGAAATGGATAGAAAAATCATTTACCAATTATGTAGAGGCCAGTAAGTCTTTTAGAACACTTGGCGATTATACTGAAGTGGGTTATGGTTATTGCTGGTGGCTATTAGATTATCAAGGTCATAAAATTTATACCGCAAGAGGCAAAGGTGGTCAATACGTAATGGTTATTCCAGAGATTAAAACCGTTGTAGTAATTATTCAAGAATGGAATTTAAAGAAAGAATTTGATAAAGAGAATAAATTTTTGTGTGATTTATTGTTTATTTTGTTTGATAATCAATGACAAGGCAAATCATATCTGAAAAAAAACGACGCACAACAACGTATATAAAACATAGTGCGAGTCCTTGCTAAACCGAAGGTTCGGGCATTTTTGCGAGGTCGCCAAATTTTTAAATTTGGCTAATTGAGAAAAAAAAAGATAATTAGAAAAATTTAAAAAATTCGGCTTGTGCTAATCCGAAACGAAACTGCTTATTTTCTGCACTACGTTTCATATACAAGACCGTTGTGCGTCATTAAAAAATCAACAAACCATTCAATTAATTATTTTCGGCACCTTAACCTGAACAATGTTTTTTAACTCACTCGACTTTGCGGTTTTTCTACCAATAGTTTTTATTCTCTATTGGTTTGTTACGAACAAAAATTTAAAACTTCAGAATTTCCTAATCGTTATTGCTAGCTATACTTTTTATGGCTGGTGGGATTGGCTGTTTTTGTCCTTGATTATTTTCAGCACTGTAGTTGACTATTCTATAGGCGTCCTCTTGTCAAAAGAAGAAAAAGTACATAAAAGGAAAATTCTACTTTGGACAAGCATTGCTGTCAATCTGGGTTTTTTAGGGTTTTTCAAGTACTACAATTTCTTTCTTGATAATTTTATTTCGGCCTTTTCATTTTTTGGAATGGAAATCAATGCCAATTCTTTAAACATTATTCTACCTGTAGGAATTAGCTTTTACACTTTCCAAACATTGAGTTACACAATTGATGTTTATAAAAGAAAACTTGAACCTACTAAAGACTTTATTGCTTTTTCCGCATTTGTAAGTTTCTTTCCTCAATTAGTAGCGGGTCCAATTGAAAGAGCTACAAATCTATTACCCCAGTTCTATAAAAAACGTGAGTTTGACTACTCAAAGGCCGTTGATGGCATGCGTCAAATACTTTGGGGTCTATTTAAAAAAATTGTCATTACTGATAACTGCGCTCAATATGCAAATGAAATATTTAATAATTCTGCTGATTATGGTGGCAGCACATTAATACTTGGTGCTCTCTTTTTTACATTTCAAATCTATGGCGATTTCTCAGGGTATTCAGATATCGCGATA
The DNA here is from genome assembly GCA_937124495.1 of uncultured Dokdonia sp. Classification (GTDB taxonomy): domain Bacteria; phylum Bacteroidota; class Bacteroidia; order Flavobacteriales; family Flavobacteriaceae; genus Dokdonia. The sequence continues at coordinate 2,887 of CAKZKZ010000047.1, forward strand.
GGAACATCCCGATTGTTTGGGTTCAATCTCATGCAAAACTTTGCCTTTCCATACTTCTCAAGAGACATTGCTGAGTTCTGGAGAAGATGGCACATTTCTTTATCTACTTGGTTCAGGGATTATTTGTATAGCCCTGTGGGTGGCAGCCGAGGTGGAACTTGGATGAAAGTCAGAAATACATTCATCATTTTTATTGTCAGTGGTTTTTGGCATGGTGCAAATTGGACATTTATTGCATGGGGAGTTTTGAATGCAATTTACTTCCTTCCAATTCTACTAACCAAAAACAATAGACGAAATTTAGATACAGTAGCAGAAGGAAAATATTTACCTTCTCTTAAAGAACTCTCTTCCATTGCATTGACATTTGGGTTAACAGTTATAACTTGGGTTTTTTTTAGGGCTGAAAACATTGGGCATGCACTCGAATTTATATATGGAATTTTCTCAGGGCTGGATGATTACCGCAATTACTACCGCTCTTACAAATATCTATATAAAGTTGGATATCCTTTTATTATAATTTCTATTTCATTTATAATAATTGAATGGATTGGTAGGAACAATCAATTTGCAACACAGGCCTTAGACAAACACACCAATAAATTTATTCGATTCATATTTTATTACATATTACTAATTGTAATTTTTAATATGGGAGGAAAAGAACAACAGTTCATATATTTTCAATTTTAAAACCTATGAAAAAACTTTTCTTGAACCTTGTTTTTTTTATTACTCCAATAGTCATTATGGTTTTAATAAAACAGATTTACTATGTCCCATCTGGTGATTTAGGTAGACTAAGCAAGACTATTGTAAGCAAAAAGTATAGAGATTTCGAATCGAAAGTTATTAGTGAATTCAATGATAAGCGCAAATTCAAATTATTAACTGAAATTCAAGAAAAAAAAGATGAAAACAAAACAAGAGTATTAATAATTGGAGATTCTTTTTCTAGTGGACAAGGAAATTATGGGTTTGTAAATCAACTTGCAGAGGTTAAAGAACTTGAGATTGTTTTATATCAAGATTTACTTAGAAAAAAAATTGAAGAGAATCCCACTTTAGCCCTGTCAGGATTAATAAATGGCGGTTACTTCAATAAGTACGAGTTTGATTATGTAGTTCTTCAAAACGTTGAACGTTATTATTTACAAAGATTCGATAAGGATATTGATAATTTTATTATTCACCTAGACTCTATAGAGAATAAAATTAGAGAGCCATTAAACACTAATCCAAATAGCTTAAAGGAAAGCTTTAGTGAAGAATTGAATGACTTTATGCTTTTCTATCAGTTCAATTTCTCGTACCAATTAAACAATAGAGCTTTCGATTCCGATGTTTATAAATTCCCTCTTTCAAACAGCCCTTTTAGCTATGGCAATGATCTTCTAGTCTATTACCACGACTTAGTCGAGCGTAAATTATCCCCAAGTATTGAAGACCTAAGAAAAAGTGTGACTGTTATTAATCAGATGTCTAAAAAATTAAGAACATTTAATATTGATTTAATTTCAATCATAGCACCTGACAAATATGACATGTACTATTCATTGATTAAGAAAAAAGAAAACTTCCCTAAACCAACTTTCTTTAAGCAATATAATTCCATTTCTAAAGATCATATTGAATTGGACTGCTTTAAAATTCTATCGGACTCAGTTTCATATAACCTCAAAGACATTTACTTTTACGATAATACTCATTGGTCCCCTACTGGTCATGAGATAATTTCGAAAAACTTAGAGAAATTGATAAATAAAACGAACGCACAACACTAAATAAAAAGCATTAAAACGTCTTTTTATTTTAACCGTTACCTGCAAGCTAAAATAAATCTAAA
>CAKZKZ010000048.1 GCA_937124495.1 uncultured Dokdonia sp.
AGATTTCTCCAAAACAATGCATATTCATTGAGCTCTTCTAGTTTCTTTTCTGGATCATCATGCTTCTCTCCTATAAATTGAGAGTGATGCTTTCCTATCAAATCTTCTGGAGTAGAATACCCTAATATTTCAACAAATTCTTGGTTCACATCTAGTATCTTTCCTTTTTTAGAAAATTCTACTTGAGCAAAAGATATATCAATAGCATATTTCAATCCTTTTACATTAAGCAATGCTTTCTTTTGGGAAGTAATATCCACAGCTAGATTAATAACTTTGACAACTTTTCCTTGTCTATTTTTGAAAGGAATATAGACTGCTTGTATCCAAACCTCTTTATTGTTTTTCGATATGCGTCTGTATTCTCCTTTTTGTATAATTCCTTTTCTTAACTTTGCCCAAAACTCAATATACTCCTTGGAAAGCAATTCCTCATTAGGAACAAATCGAGTTTGGTGTTTTTTTATTAATTCTTGGGTCGTTTTATATTCTAATAGAGTAGCAAAATTTTGATTCAAATTTAAGATATTTCCTTTGTGGTCGAATTCTACTCTTGCAAAAGAATTATCAACACTATATTTCAATATATTGAGGGCATTCGAGCTTTCTTTTTGAATGAAAACTTCTTTTACAATTGCCATAGAATAAGTTTGCCCCCCTTTCTGTATTTGGCTAATATTTAATAAGCCTGTTTGCTTTGCTCCCCCCTTTTGTAATACAGTAATTTTTTTACTCGATTCATTTAAATCTTGGGCTATATTACTAATATAAATTTCGATACTAGTTCCTATGGTTTCAGAAGAAGAATAGCCCCAGAGATTTTCAGCTCCTTTATTCCAGAAAATAATCTTTCTACCTTGATCTATTACAAACACTGCCTCCTCAGATTTTTGTAATAAGATCTGGTATATTTCTGTATTTTCATCACTAATCGCCATTCCTTTATTCTTTTTGTGGGGTTATTTTTTGTTAGTGTATTTAATTAACACCTAACAAAACAAATCTTCCTTATCTCAGAATTTTGAATATATATTTCTGCTTTAGATGTTTCTACCCTTAACAACTAACTTCCTTTACTGGAGGGGGTGTAAAGATAAGTCTTTGTTTATTAGTCAATTAGTAGTTATTGCTGTTGTCTTGTTTAGATAAAAAGAACATCTGTCGAAGTAAATTTGTTTTCAGTACAGCTCAATTCGCATACCGATTAACCAATTTAATACATTTTATACACAAAGCAAAAGTTTTTTTGCATGACCTAGGGCTTTGTGTACAAAGAAAAAAAAATAATATTTTTCAAACTGAAACCTATTAAAAATCTAAACCGAGATGGGATTTGTTTAGATTATAAGTCTACATATAAGAACAAATTAGTCCCAATTAAAGTTTGGTTGTGGAGTAATTCTTAGATAAGGCTTGATTTCTACATGCCCTCTTGGAAACAAATCATCAATTTCTTCCTCTTTAACCGATGGAATAATTACACAATTGTCTCCCTGTTTCCAATTTGCAGGAGTAGCAACTTTATGCAAATCGGTTAGTTGGAGTGAATCAATAACACGAAGTAATTCGTCAAAATTTCTTCCCGTAGAAGCTGGATAAGCCAAGGTTAATTTGATTTTTTTATTGGGATCTATGATAAAAACAGATCGAACCGTTAACTGACTATCAGCATTTGGATGAATCATGTCATATAGTATAGATACTCTTCGGTCTAGATCAGCTATAATTGGAAAGTTAATTCTTGTATTTTGAGTCTCATTAATGTCTTTTATCCATTCATGATGAGATTCATTTCCATCAACACTCAAAGCAATAATTTTAACATTTCTTTCTTCGAATCGTTCTTTATACTTTGCAACTGCACCTAATTCTGTTGTACAAACAGGCGTAAAATCTGCGGGATGAGAAAGTAAAATTACCCAGCTATTCCCAATCCAGTCATGGAAGTTAATCTCTCCTTCTGTTGACTGAGCAGTAAAGTTTGGTGCTTCGTCACCTAATCTAACTCTGTTCATTTTTTTACTTTTTTGCTGGAAAGAAAATATTAGTCCATAAAGTTGTTTAAGAATATCTAATTTTAGATATAATTAAAAATACATTAAAACTGGAGACATTCAAAATCACACACCGTTTTTTTTACGATCGAACAGGATAAGCCGTGCTGTATTTGATGTCATTCATAGCAAATACGGTATGTACATTTCCTACATTATCCAAGGTAGCCAAATGATAATAGGTAAACTTATGGTAGGCTTCCATATCCTCTACGGCTATTTTTATCATGTAATCAAACTTTCCTGTAATATGATAACATTCTAGTACCTCTTCAAAAATTAGAACATCTTGCTCAAACTTGAGCAAGCTATCCTTGCTGTGTTGATTCAAAGAAACATTGCAAAAACCAATTAAGCCACGCCCAATTTTTTTTCGATCCACTAAAGCTACCTGCTTTAAAATGATTTTATGCCGCTCTAATCGCTTAATTCGTTCATAAACGGGTGTAATACTCAAGCCCAAAACACTAGCAACTTCTTTTGTCGTCAACTTGGCATTCTCTTGCAACATTTCCAAAATGTGGCGGTCAACTTTGTCTAATTTTATCATCAGAAAAAAAATCTATTTAGAAAAGAAAATATAGTTTTCAAAGGAATAAAAATCTATTTATTAAACAATAAAAGTTTTATTTTCTATAAAACTAAATTTGATAAACAATAAATTCTACAAATACTACTTTTGACATAAATTTGCACTATTAAGTATAACAAATAAACAACAACAACATTAAAATATCTAGATCATGACTGAGAACATTGCATTTGCACTACTCTGTTTTACTTCATTCTTTTCTTTAATGAATCCTTTGGGTATAATGCCCGTGTTTATTACAATGACTTCTAACTTGGAAGCTGTTGACCAAAAAAGAACAGCTCGAAAGGCGATGATCGCTGCATTTTTGACCTTATTAGCTTTTGCTTTTTGAGGGCAACTTTTATTTAATTTCTTTGGTATTTCTGTGAATAGTTTCAGAATTGTTGGAGGGATTATTTTCTTTCAGATGGGATCTGATATGTTGCAAGCTAGATTAGGAAAAGTAAAGGTGCCTAAAAATGAAATTGAAGAATATGTAGCTGATATATCCATCACTCCTTTGGCAATACCTATGATTTGTGGTCCTGGTTGTATTTCGAATGCAATTGTATTAATGGAAGATGCTGTGTCAGTAGAACAACAAGCAATACTTGTAGGAATTATGTCATTGGTTTGTTTGTTAACTTACATTATACTGTTCTCTTCTACCAAAATTTCTACTTTCTTGGGACAAACAGGTAACAATGTATTGATGCGTTTGATGGGCTTAATTTTAATGGTTATTGCCGTAGAGTTCTTCTTGAGTGGTGCAAAACCAATTTTAATGGATATATTCCCTGGAATTACAGCAAAAATGTAACACTTAACACGTGCAACGTTACAAGTTAAACGTTGCACGTGATTTAAATACGTTCTACAATTTCTCCAAGATTAGTTTCCCTGTATATCGACTATATTTATACTGAATATCTAGTATATAAACACCTGCAGGATAATTTCGTAAATTGATCGTATGTTTATTCTCTAATTCTTCAGCATAGAAGATTACTTGTCCTTGTATCGTATATATGCTTATATTATTCATATCTATTCCTTCAATAAATAATTGACCAGAGGAAGGATTTGGATATACTTTACAACATGCTTCTTTGTACAAATTTGGAATACTAGTGATCATATTAGATCCATTCGGAGTGAAAACTATACTATCCCAATTATTCATACCATCTGGATAACGACTAAGAGATATATCAGGACTTATAAAGGCATAAGTCAATGAATCTATAAAAAGGGTATCAATTGCGGAATATCGAATAACTCCTATTTGTTCAGCGACGTTATTTAATTTAATGTCCAAATGTAATATTCCTTGTTCTGTATCCTTATCTGCCCATAATAGAAGGAATCCTCCTGGAGCTATTGTCGTAGAATCTGGGTCGGTACTTGGTATTCTATATTTGTTTGGCTCTGCCAAATCATCTGTAAGATACAAACCTCCAACATCTACGGGATGAGCACCACCATTATAGAGTTCTATCCAATCTTCATACTCTCCCATATTATCTGTTACAGCACTAACATTATTAGGCATAAACTCATTAATATAGATATGAGCAAAGATAGAATCATCAGTATAAACATTCATTGTATCTGGTGTTGGAAAATCAAATAAAACAAGATTTGAAGTACCATCAGGGAGACGACCTCGAGTAATATCAGACAGATTACTTGCAGGACTCAACAGTTCATCTAATAAAATTGTATCTGATCCAAAAACTTGATAGAGATATACTTCCTCATTACTCAATTTAAAATTGGTATGATTTGGACCTTGCAAGGCGTCTTTATCTGCCCAGAAAAGTACATATTCCCCTGGTAATAAAGAATCTATGCCCACAGGTATTTCCCATTTTGTTTTGTTCTGTATCTTATCTGTCAAATAAAGCCCACTAAGAGGAATCGTATCATTCCCTCCATTATACAATTCTATAAAATCATCATATTCTCCATAATTATCAGCAATCGTAAAATTATTCTTAGACAATATCTCGTTGATATAAAGCCCTTTCACAGTATCAGTCACTGCTGCAAAAACAGCCGTTAGTAAAGTGTCACCTGTAAAAATAATCTCGATCGAATCATTCGTAAAACTAGTACCCAACCACTCGACAAATACATATCCAGGCTTAGCTTTTGCTACTAAATTTACAGGTACACCAGTGAAATAAGTACCTGTCCAAGGATAAGCTTGACCAACTACTCCTATTGTATTTTCGTCGATGTCAATAGTATTTATTTTTACCGTACCTCCTGTTTGATTCAAAACATCTAGTGTAATATCTGCTGTATCAGTTACCTCTATAAATTGATTAACTACAAATTGTTTCATGTAATGAGGACGCTCTCTTGCG
>CAKZKZ010000049.1 GCA_937124495.1 uncultured Dokdonia sp.
GGCACGCCGTGATATCCTATCATACATCCAGTATAGTTTGCAGAGAGATCCCACATAGGTAAAATACCGCCTTCGTCATATTTTGCTAAGAAGGTGTTTATAAAATCATTGGTACGCTTTTCTTCAATAATAGTATATAAAGGATGTGCAGCTCTATAGGTGTCCCATAATGAGAATACCGTATAATAATCAAAATTTGTTGTTTGATGTATTTCTTGATCAATCCCACGGTATTTTCCATCTACATCCTGATAGATGTTAGGGGCAATCATGGTGTGGTATAAAGCACTGTAAAAGTTGGTTTTGTTATCGAGGTTTGTGTCTTCAATCACTATTTTAGAAAGTTGTGTTTCCCAGGTGTCTTGTGCTTCTTGTTTAATTTGATCAAAGGATTTTGATCCGATTTCGGCTTCTAGATTCTTTTTTGCACCTGCTTCATTTACTGCAGAGATTCCCACCGAAACATAAATAGGCTCGTTGTTTGGATTATCAAATTCCAAAGCCATTTTAGTAGGATTATTTTCAATATTTGGAATTGTTTTGAATGGATGAGATGTTTTTATATAATAAAAAAGCTTTTGTTCTTTTGCCCAAGATTCGGAGAATCTATGTCCACTTATTTCGGTATCAGAAAGAAGGTTGATGCTTCCGTCTAGTAATAGGTCTCGATGTTCTATATCCAATATAATATATTGATTTTCCGCTTTCGCGAAAGCGTATGTGTGCATTCCCGCTCTTTGAGTGACGGTGAGAGCAACATCAATATCAGTACTATCTAAATGTACTTCATAATACCCAGGACTTGCTTTTTCAGTATCATGAGAAAAGGGAGCTCGGTATCCAGGCTTTCCATCTGCGCCATTATTAAAATTTACAGAGGTGGTAGGCATTAATAAAATATCTCCATAATCTAAGATTCCAGTACCACTTAAATGCGTGTGACTAAATCCGTAGATATAGGTGTCATCATAATGATACCCTGAGCAACCATCCCAACCTTCTAACCGAGTGTCTGGGCTTAATTGCATCATCCCAAAAGGCATCGTTGCTCCTGGGTATGTGTGACCATGACCTCCAGTCCCTATAAAAGTGTTTACATAATCTACTAATGGATAATTGTCTGAAGCTAAAGTGGTTTTATCTTTTTTGCAACTAAAACAAATAAAAATGGTTAAAAAGAGTAGGATTCTAAAACGCATGTTTGTGAAATTTGAAGTACGTAAGATACAGAAAAGATTACCTTTTGAAGATGCTTTCAAAAGTCGATATGAATCTGTGTATTTGATTATAGAAGTTCCTCTTTATTTTATGTATTTTCGGAGGATGTTATTAGAAATTTGTGCAAATTCATATCAATCTGCAATCGCAGCTCAGAAAGCTGGAGCACA
>CAKZKZ010000050.1 GCA_937124495.1 uncultured Dokdonia sp.
TGTTTTCGTTTTTTATATCATTTGAAGTTTTCTTACCGTCAAGAATAGTCATATTGTTATTTTTAGTATTCAGTAAACACTAGCAGTATGCAGTATTATATTCCGAATTTTTTGAGATTATTAATCATATAGTTTAAGAGCTTTCCAGCTTCTAAGCTCTTTATTATAAGGTCATTTTCTTGTTCTTTTGTTATGTATTTACATTCTTTTGCAAACTGCAACCAAACTTGAGTTTCGCTATTTTCTGAATCACTATCAGTAAGTTTACTTATGAAGTGTTTTTCAAAACGACGTTTTCTGTAAGCTTCACCAATATTAGCACATACAGATCTCGAGCTTCTCCTTATTTGATCTGTCAAAGAATATCTTTCTTCTTTTGGAAATAGTTTAGAAATCTCAAAGATTTCCATTGCTAGTATAAAACTGCGTTCATACGCCAAAAGAGATTTAAAACTCATATATTAAACTGCTACTCTATACTATTTTAGTGTGCTAACTACAACTGAAAACTGTTTACTGTTACTAAAAACTAAACCTATTTCTGCATTTTGCTCATGGCTTGCATCATTTTGCGACCTCCGCCACCTTGCATCATCTTCATCATTTTACTCATTTGATTAAACTGCTTGAGTAATTGATTTACTTGTTGTACAGAAGTTCCAGATCCTTTCCCTATTCTTTTTTTACGACTAGCATTAATAACCGCTGGATTGGTACGCTCTTCTACGGTCATAGAATGTATAATCGCTTCTATATGTTTGAAAGCATCATCATCGATATCTACTCCTTTAAGCATTTTACCTGCTCCAGGAATCATACCCATAAGGTCTTTCATATTTCCCATTTTCTTTACTTGCTGAATCTGTTTTAAGAAATCATCAAAACCAAATTGGTTCTTAGCAATTTTCTTTTGCAGTTTTCGAGCTTCCTCTTCATCAAATTGTTCTTGTGCTCTCTCTACAAGAGAAACAACATCTCCCATACCAAGAATACGATCTGCCATACGCGAAGGATAGAATACATCTATCGCTTCCATTTTTTCTCCTGTACCTATAAATTTGATAGGCTTATCTACTACAGATTTAATAGAAATGGCAGCCCCACCTCGTGTATCACCATCTAATTTTGTAAGGATAACTCCATCAAAATTAAGAATATCATTAAAGGCTTTGGCTGTATTTACAGCATCTTGACCTGTCATAGAATCTACAACAAATAACGTCTCTTGTGGTTGAATCGTTTTATGGATGTTTGCAATTTCATCCATCATCTCTGTATCTACGGCAAGACGACCCGCAGTATCAACAATGACTACGTTGTGTCCGTTTGCTTTCGCGAAAGCAACCCCAGCCTCAGCAATAGCTACTGGATCTTGATTATCCCTATCAGAAAAGACATCTACCTGTATAGCATCCCCTACTACATGTAATTGATCTATCGCCGCTGGACGATATACATCACAGGCAACAAGTAATGGTTTTTTAGTTTTTTTAGTTTTAAGAAAGTTGGCTAGTTTACCGGAAAAAGTAGTTTTACCAGAACCTTGAAGTCCCGACATTAAAATGATACTAGGATTTCCAGAAAGATTTACTCCCGATGCATCACCTCCCATAAGAGCCGTAAGCTCATCTTTTACAATCTTAACCATTAACTGGCCAGGCTGTAATGTAGTAAGTACATCTTCTCCTAGTGCTTTATCTTTTACTCTATTTGTAAAATCTTTTGCAATTTTAAAGTTTACATCGGCATCTATAAGTGCTCGACGCACTTCTTTAAGTGTCTCTGCAACATTTACTTCTGTAATACTCCCGTGTCCTTTAAGTACGTGGAGGGCTTTATCTAACTTATCACTTAAATTATCAAACATATCTTACTACTGAAAATTGAACTTCGATATTTGATTATCGAGGATGCAAATTTAATGATTTGAAGCATATATACATAGTCGTAGCGTAAGGGATTCTATTCTTACCCCTATAAAATCGTATAGATCCCTCTATAAGAAATGCCCATGCTATAAAAATAACATAGGCATTGGATATAAAAATAGATAAACTTGAAAAACGTATTATACCAATTATCATTTAATAGAGCCTAAAGAATTTGAATTATAACGTACTCAGATGAGATAGAAACAAATTATTAGGTGCATTTTAAGTTATAGTTGGTATTACTCACATTCCTCAGAAAGAAGTGTAATGATTGTTGTTGTAAATTCTAAGGTTTCAGGATTTTCTATACGTACATATACCTCTTGCATATCTGTAAGAATGGCAACATCTGCAGGAATTAAGTTTATATTCATATCTGCATCTTCTTGTGTAGTATAGAATGTAAGTATCCAATCTATAGGATCTGGTAATTCTCCCATCTCGTCTAGTTCTGGTTGTGGCGCTGCAATCACAATAATACAATCTATATAGTCTTCTAAAATAAAAGAAGCAGTTCCAGGCATATCTTCTAGTTCACATTCTTCAAAAACTAATGTAGTACAATACGTATCTGGCTCACAAACTTTTTCAAGAAGAAAACGTGTTTCATCTTCGATTTCAATGTCTATCAGTACGTTATTTATAGCATTTACTTTCCAATCAAAATTCCAATCCTCTCCTACAATCTCGTCTGTATCTAAATTGATATTAATATGTAAATCATTTTCTATAAAGTAAAAAATCCATGTACCATTATATAGTTCTCCTCTGTAGAAAAATTCAACAACGCCAGCATTTTTAAGTTTAAAAATGGCATCTGTATATGTACTAAATAGGACATCGTCAGGAATTTGCACTTTCCACACACACTCTACAGCCGTTGCTGTTGATGATCCTATAATTATTTGCTGTTCTTCTTCTATGCAAGCATCTATAGCTGCTCTTAACTCATCTTTATCATTGATAACAAGTGACGTCCCATCATCTAATGTACTAGAGATAGGAAAACTAACATTGATATATTGACCATCATCTACCATACCTAACACATCGCTAAACTCTTCATCATTATTGACAATCACAGAAAATTCAAGATCTATATCTTCAGTATAAATCACCACTGTAAATGCGTATATAAAATCGATACAAGTAACATCTGTAGCACTTGGGTCATCAGTCGTTACACGATCTAATAAAGAGAATAAATCAGAATCTTCTGCAATAAGATCAGCTTCTGTGATTTGGAAAAGATCATCTACATCTTCATTTTCACAACTCACTAAACAAAAGAGAACACATACACCTAAAAGAAAATTTCTAAATTTCATAAAACAAAAATTACATTAATTAATATACCTCTATATCGTCATCTCTTAAAAAAGGTTGCGTAGTAATTCAACAAATTACAATAACATATAAGCACAAAAAAAGACTAGCATTACTGCTAGTCTTTCTATATATAGTATAAATCAGTTGATTATGCTTCTCTCTTGGCTTTACGAGCTTCTATTTTTTCTTTAACCATTTCTACGATAGATCCACCTACCCAGAAAGGGATCACAAACGTTAATAAAAAAATCATTAGCCAAAAACCAATAGTTAATATGGTTAAGAAAGCAAGAA
>CAKZKZ010000051.1 GCA_937124495.1 uncultured Dokdonia sp.
CGGACACCTTCTTTACCACATCCTTTTTTGACTTACCTTATACAGACTGGATCTATCTTTTGGTGCTTGCATCTATCTGTACGGCGTATGCCTTTATTGCTTCGGTAAAAGTGATGAAGCACCTCAGCCCATATACCATTATGCTCACCATAAACTTAGAACCCGTTTATGGGATTTTATTAGCATTTATGATTCTTGGAGATAAAGAACAGATGAGTACAGAGTTTTATTACGGAGCTATTGTAATATTACTTGTTGTCATTGCAAACGGGATTCTTAAAAATAGAAATCGTTTACGTTCAAAAAAAGAGTCAGGAGTCAATTAGAAACTATTATATTTGTATTATAAACCTAACAACTCATTACGAGAAATCGTAAAAGGTAACAAACTGAAAATGGAATATTTAGATTTCGAATTACCCATTAAAGAGCTAGAAGAGCAACTAGAAAAATGTGTTATTATAGGAGCAGAAAGTGATGTAGATGTAACTCAGACCTGTAAGCAGATTGAAAAAAAGCTAGCGCAAACTAAAAAAGACATTTATAAAAACTTGACGGCATGGCAACGTGTACAACTGTCAAGACATCCTAATCGTCCATATACACTTGATTATATCAATGCTATTTGTGGTGATACTTTTCTCGAACTTCACGGAGATCGTAATGTAAAGGATGATAAAGCGATGATTGGCGGTCTAGGAAAGATTGGAGATCAAAGCTATATGTTTATAGGACAACAAAAAGGATATAATACAAAGACACGCCAGTATCGTAACTTTGGTATGGCAAATCCAGAAGGTTATCGTAAGGCATTGCGTCTTATGAAAAGTGCAGAAAAGTTTAAGGTGCCTGTAGTGACTATTATAGATACACCTGGTGCGTATCCAGGATTGGAAGCAGAAGAACGCGGACAAGGAGAAGCTATTGCTCGTAATATTTTAGAAATGACACGTCTTAAAGTACCTGTCATCGTTTTAATTATAGGCGAAGGAGCCAGTGGAGGAGCCTTAGGTATAGGTGTAGGTAATAAAGTGCTCATGTTAGAAAACGCATGGTACTCTGTAATCTCACCAGAAAACTGCTCTTCTATCTTATGGAGAAGCTGGGAGCAAAAAGAAATTGCTGCTGAAGCTTTAAAACTAACGGCAAAAGATAGTTTGAAGCTTAAAGTAATCGATGAGATTATCAAAGAACCACTTGGAGGTGCTCATGCAAATAGAGAAGAAACTTTTAAAACCGTTAGAGGTGCTATTGAGTCTTCTTTTAATGATTTGAAAAACTTATCACCAGAAGAATTGGTCAATAATAGGATGGATAAATATTCAGAAATGGGAGTCTTTAAAGGCTAGTCCGCATTTCTTCACTTACTACCAAATCCGAGGCTATGTGAGTTTCGGATTTTTTTATGACTATTAACAATAAATAAGAGTTATCAACAGTTCAATTGTTTATGAGGTGTTAAGATTCATCGTGTAAGATGGAGACCAACCGCGTGACAATTTGTTTACATTCGCATTCATGGAAAAAATCAAGCCCACTCCAGCATATAATATATCTTCAGGACAAGTAGTTTCTTTGGAAAAAGGAAAAATACCACCACAAGCACCTGATTTAGAAGTAGTTGTGCTTGGAGCATTGATGATTGATAAAAAAGGAGTTGATGAGGTGATCGATATTCTTTCTCCTGATGTTTTTTACAAAGATCAGCATAAACACATCTTTGAGGCCATTAGAATTCTCTTCGAAGAAGGGCAGCCTGTTGACTTATTAACGGTTTCTGAGCAATTGAAAAAAATGGCAAAGCTGGAAGCTGTGGGAGGTGATTATTATTTAATTCAGCTGACGCAAAAAGTAGCTTCTTCGGCACATATTGAATATCACGCACGTATCATCTTACAGAAATTTATTCAGCGGTCTTTAATCAAAATATCTAATGAGATTATTGAAGAGGCGTATGATGATACCACCGATGTTTTTGATTTGCTAGATACTGCAGAAACCAAATTATATGAGGTTACTCAAGGAAATGTAAAGCGTAGTAGTGAGTCTGCTCAAAACTTAGTAATTCAAGCGAAGAAGAAGATTGAGGAGATGTCTAATAAAGAAGGGATGTCTGGTATTCCTACTGGATTTACCAAAGTAGACGCATTGACTTCTGGATGGCAACCGAGTGATTTAATCATTGTAGCAGCCCGTCCAGGTATGGGTAAAACGGCAATGACGCTTACGATGGCCCGTAATATGGCAGTCGATCAGAATATACCAGTAGCTTTCTTCTCTCTGGAGATGTCCTCAGTACAGTTGATTACGCGTTTGATCTCTTCAGAAACAGGACTTTCTTCTGAGAAGTTACGTACTGGGAAACTGGAAAAACACGAATGGGAACAACTGAATGTAAAAGTAAAAAGCTTAGAAAAAGCACCTTTATTTATAGATGATACTCCTTCGCTATCTATTTTTGACTTGAGAGCAAAGGCACGTCGTCTCGCATCTCAATTTGGGATCAAGATTATCATGATTGATTACCTGCAATTAATGACAGGTGGTTCTGCACAAAAAGGAGGTGGAAATCGTGAACAGGAAATTTCGATGATTTCTCGTAACCTAAAAGCACTCGCAAAAGAACTTTCTATTCCTGTGATTGCTTTATCGCAGTTATCTCGTGCGGTGGAGACTCGTGGAGGTAGTAAACGACCTTTACTATCGGATCTTCGTGAATCTGGAGCGATTGAGCAGGATGCAGATATTGTATCATTTATTTATCGTCCTGAATATTATAAGATAGAAGAGTGGGATGATGAAGAACGAAGCCCAACTGAAGGACAAGGAGAATTTATTGTAGCCAAGCACCGTAACGGGGGATTAGATAACATCCGTTTGAAGTTTGTAGGACATCTTGGTAAGTTTGATAACCTTGATGACTTTAGTGCACCCTACGAATTTGCGAGTAGTATGAATGCTGCCGCTAATGATGATACCTTTAAGACAGATAGCTTGCCTTCACCAGACCAAGCTTTTGGTAGTGAAGAAGATGATGGGGTTCCTTTTTAAAATTTAAAAATAGAGTAGTACTCTAAATTAGGGTGTTACTCTATTTTCTATTGATATAAGAACTACAATTCTTCACACCTCCCTCAATCCCTCCTTTCTAGGAGGGAGGTTATTGTCTCTAGAATTTTAAGCGTACGAGTTTCCCCTCTAGATAGGAGATGTGTATTAAAGCAGAGTAAGCTTTTTTTGATTTTATGTTTCACGCTTCCCTCATCCTAACCTTCTCCCAAAGGAGAAGGGATAGATTTAGGTCATTATTATAATGATCAATACATCATAAATCGAATCTGCATTTAAAGTGTTTTGTCTTGATTCCTGACTCCTGTAGCGCAGCGATCTTGACTCTTGATTCCAGCATCTCAGCGATCCTGGCTCTTTCAAAACTACTTACTGCAACTGTACATTGTTAACTACATACTAATCTCCAAACTGGCATTACTTTTGTCATAAGAAAACCGTATTTTTAAACGTTACATACTATACTACATATTTAGTATGTGTTA
>CAKZKZ010000052.1 GCA_937124495.1 uncultured Dokdonia sp.
ATAAGATATTTAATGATCCAGTATACAATGGCTCCCTTATTATCTTTTTGAGCAGGAACCTCCATTCCTGGAAGCTCTGGGTTGCTAAACAAAGTATATAGCTTCTCCATCATGTCCAATTGCCAAGCATGAGGTACCACATCATTTGCATTTCTAATAGAAGTTACCAAAACTTTCTTGCTTTTGGCAGTTGAATCTGTATTAAAACAGTCACAAAAACCTTGGTTTCCAGGCGTAGGGCCTGCATAAATATAAGATTGGATGGCAATCTTTGATTTCTGAGGATTCCAGTCATCTTGATTTTCTTGTAATGCAAGTGCCAACGCTGGAGAAATAGCACCTCCTAAACTGTGCCCAGTGACAGATAATGTTTTTGTAGGATACTTATCAAGATTGGTTTTTAACCAGTTGGCAATTGTTAGTCCATTTTTACTAGACTTTGCATTCCAGGTATTCATTAAAGCAATTGCGGTACCTTCAGAAACATAAGCGTCTTTTGAACTAGGCTGACCAGTGTTTGTAGCACCATTTATAACAATAGTCTTGTTCCAAGGAACTACATTTGTAACCTCAAGATCTTCTGTAAACCAACCATAGGTACTTATAGGATTTGTTCCAGCAACACCAATGACTAAATGTTTGTCTTTTTTATTGTAATATATAGAGGTAGATGTATTTGCGACAGCACCAACAACTATGGTTTCAGAAATAGCTGGGCCATACACAAGTTTCCATCCCTTAAGAAATTTTGCAGAGCTAGGGCTTTCTATACTGTTTAGTAGTTTTTTTATAGCTTTTTTTGCAGCTATTTCTTGATTAGAAATATAATTTTTAGACTCCTTTCTATTTAATAAGCTCTTATGAATGATCTCTCTATTTGATTCTATATCTGACATAAATGCTAATGCAAGCATTTGTTTTTCAATGTCTGTAAACGTTGGGTTTGTTGATTTCATAAGAATTATTTGATTTTGTGATTAATTGGTTTGTAAATAGTTATCTGTCAAAACTACAGGAGATGTAAGAAAAATAGGGGCGTGTAAATGCGCATTTATCATATCACGTATTTATACGGACTACGATGTTGATGTGTATATAGTCCTAATGAAAATAAAATTTGTTTTCTAAACGCTTTCGCGAAAGCGTATAAGTAAGTATTTCTTATGTTTCTGGTTATGAGTAATTTGACAAAATGTTAATTAGTTTACTTTTTTGGGTAATGAATTTTTGATTTTGATACTTGTTTATAAATCGCGGTCACCGAAAAGCGAATTATTAAATAGAGTAGGTCTGAAAATCAATATATTATGTTAAAAAATGTAGCCTTAGTAGTATTGGCAGTATTTTTCTTGTTTTCGTGTGAAACAGAAAGTGAAGTAAGTGATGTTTCAAACAATTTAGAGATTACAAATCTAAATTCTGCAAATGGAAGTTTTGATTCCCCTTTTTGGGCATTTGCAATGGATTGGAGATTTGGTAGAACCTGCGGGCCAGGTGGAGGAATTTGTTTTCAAGATGGTGATGGCGATATCATTACCTTTTGTGATATTATGAATCCAGGAGACGATACAGACCCTATAGGTCAAGTATTTGATATAGTAAAAGCTAGTGATTTTACACCTCAAGATGGATTTGTAGGATATCAGCGATATGATGATGAGTTACGTGTCGCTTTTTCTAGAGAGGTAGGTGAGAGATCTATACGTATCAATAACGATGTGGTTCTTGCAGAGGAGGTTTCTAGAAGATTAGGTCTAAAAGAAATTACATTAAAAGCTGGTAACTATGGATTGGATTATACAAACCTCGAAAACGGAGAAGCTGTTATTCCTATTAGAGTTAAAGAGATTGAATTAGATAAACACGATGTATATGGTGCTATTGATGCAAGAGATTTTCCAGTAGGAGGAGGTCTTACAGAAGAAGCTTTTATGGAAGACTTAGGCGTAACACCAAGTGATTTTGTAGAATATCGATTCTTAGAAGGGAAATTTACAGGAACAGCAGCTGCAGAGCACCGTGTTAATGGAGAGATTGTATATGTATGGCATCAATATGAAGGTGAGCCAGTATTCTTATTTGAAGGTGAATTGCCTGATGGAGGACGTGTGACGATGGCTAGAATTTCATGGTGTGGTAACGAATTTGGGGGTTGGAATACATTTGATTTCTTTTGGGATTTTATAGATAATGGATGTTCTTGGTGTTAATCAATAACGTGTTACTTTTGGTTTAGTATAAGAAGAGGTTATCTGTTGTAAGATAGCCTCTTTTTTTTACGATATATCATGGCAATTATCACTATACTTATAAGTAGTATAAGACCTATTGTTTTTATCCAGAAATAATCTTGTGCTAATTGTAGCGGACTGTCATCTCCCGTGAGTGTAATAGCCGACCAAAAATAAGGAGAGGTCTGTTCTAATTGATGGTTATTCAAATAGGATTTTTGAGCGATGTGCAATGCTTTGGATCTTGTCTTACCTTCTTTTAACTCTTTATAAAATGTATGTAGAATTTCATTGTTAGATGCTTCATTTACATTCCAGTGAGAAGCAATGACACTTTGCGTACCACTATAAAAGAATCCACGAGATAAGCTCATCATCCCTTCTCCAGCTTCTTGATTTCCTTGCGCGCCTTTACACGCATCTAGAATAATAAGATTTGTATTATTCTCTACCTCATATAATTCATCTAGAAGGATCTTGTCATCATATAATTGTAGCCATGGAGTACTATTAGAGGTATATCCTGCGTGAGAATTTATATGAATAATACGAGTGTTCTTTAAACTTGAAATAAAAGCAGCTTTTGTCGCCTTTTCTTTTAAACGTAATGACATGGGTAAAAAAGTGGCATGCTTTTTCATCTCTTTTTCACTTTTACTTAAATCAATTAAGTTTTGATTATTAAAAAAAGTAGGTGCAAAGCCAGTAATTCCAGTAGTTGGTGTATTGGCTGTTTTATGGATTTGTTGAAATACAGAAGCAGAATGTAAGTACACTGTTTCTGAATGATGGAGTAAGTAATCAAGTTTAAAATTAGTTACTTTATCATTTATAGTAAGCGCAGAAAAAGGAAGGTTATGAAGTTCATAATCCGGAATAATAATAAGTTTTTTATGATCAAAATAATCTTGTTTTTCTACAAAAGGGAAGAGTTTCTTAAATACGACAAAAGAAGTGTCTTGATACCTTTTAAATGCCACTTTTGTAGTAAATGGAGTGCTTAATTTATTTTTAAGAAATTGAATCTGCTGTATTAGTTCTGGAACATCATGAATTTTGAAAAAATGAGTTGTTTCTTTAGAGCAAAAGATGCCATATCCATTAGATGTATTCATAATATATTCTACAAAATAGGAATCGTCTGTGACATGCTTTCTTATACTTTCTTGAAGTGATAAAATTTTGGGTTCTGCTTTTATGGTATAATATGCAGGAAATCTATTCTTTAAAGAATCTAGAAATGTAACATACGAATTATCTACTTTTATAAACTCCTTTTGTAATTCAAGATTTTCTTTTTCTTTTTGAAGTTGTTGCTTAATCGTTACTCTCTTTTTTAGAAGTGTTTTTTCTTTTTGAAGAGTAGCTATAGGGATATCAAGATTTTGTTGTGTATAACGTTTGTCTAAGTGTTCTAGAAGTAGTAAAGCTTTATTTTTTTCCATAAAATAAAAAGCCTCCTCTGGTTGCTCTAATAAATAACAAACCTCTACAGCAAGCATATAAGAATCTACACCACTATTGATCCAAAAAAGTTTAGATTGATCAACCTCACTATCTAGCCGAATTAAAGAAACCAATTGATCTACTAAGTAAAGTGTTTCTTTTGCATACTCTAGATAGGTGCGATTTCTTTCTATGTGATAAGCCTCCAGCCAAGCACTGGCTTTATTTATAAGGTACCCTAATACATCTGGTTTGTATGTATACTCTTTAAAAACATCTATAGATGGTAATTGACTAATGTTTGTAGGGGTGTTTTCCTGACGTAATGCAGTGTAAATAGCTTTTTGGTAATATGCAATTTTTTTCTTGGGATCATCGGTTTGAAGGTAAAAACCTTGGTTGTCATAAACATCCGCTTTTTTGATAGGATGCTCATTTATTTTTAACGCCTTTGTATAGTATGTTTTTGCTTTCTGATGTTCATTGTTTCTTGAATGTATCGCCGCTATATTAGTGTATAAAGTACCAATATTATTAGAGTATTCACCCTCTATATATAAAGAGAGTGCTTTATTATAGTGAATAATAGCTTTTTCTTTTTCATGTATGTTTTCAAAAATAGTTCCTAAATTTGTGTGCATATCTGCTATTTCTTTAGGAGAAACATACTCTTTAAAAGACTCTATTTTTTCTTTGTGTAGCGCTACTTTTTCTACATATTTATGAGGAGTACTCATCTTACTATACGCTTCTATACACGATAGGTGTCCAAGAATAAATGTTCTGTGATCTTTGTAAATATCAAATGATAATACAACTGGTTCTAGGTATTGAAGTGCTTTAAAATAATCTCCTTCACTCATGTATATTGATGCGAGTTCTATAAGCGCTTTAAAGTTAAACTTATCAGTACCTTTATTCTTAAGTATTTTATCTAGATATACCTGTCCTTTTTGCCTTTCACCTAATTTTTTATAATAAATAAACGTATTGTATAAACTGTTATTCAAATCCTTACTATTTGTCGATTTAAATGAGCTTCTTATGCGTATCGCTTTCAAAGTTTCTTGTATCGCTTTTTCATAAGATTGTGTGGAGTTATAAAGCAATCCTAGTTTATGATATACATATCCTAATTCAGGTGTTATAGATAGTGTATCTGTTTTAGAAAGTAATAGGTGTGTGTTCTTAATTTTCTCTTCTTGTGATTGTTCTTTATGGGTATATACACTATCAAAATTAGCTTTTAAATTTTCTTGAGAATATGCATGGAGATGAAAGAATACACCAAAATAAATAAAGAAATAATAGATTGGTTTATACATAATTAGTGGTTAGCTACCTTAAAAATAAGTATAAAAAAGTCTTCGATTACTATTCGAAGACTTTTCGTTTAAATTATATGTTATTCAGTATCAGTAAAGAGGGGAGATGTATTTATTATATTTTGTTTGCTTTGTGTACATAACATCTGTACCGTTGATGTCTAATTCTTCCTTGATTTCGTCTGGAGAAAACGTCATTCCAGATTGATAAAGTATTTTGGCAACGGTAGCAGTTACCAAAGGTGTTGAAAATGAAGTTCCAGAAATGGTTACAGGCTCAGATATACTATTTATAAAAGGAAGATTACTCCCATTTGACATGAAATCTACAGTGTCTCTGCCATAGTTTGTAAAATAAGCAGCATCTGTAACTGTCCTATTAGTTGCGCCAATTGCAATTACATTAGAAGTCATAGCAGAAAAATTTGAAGGATAATGAGCGATATCATGATCATTATTATTTGAAGAATTCCCTGCAGATGTAACGACTAACACATTTTCGTACTGGAATAGTACATTTAAAAAAATATCAAGGATATGTTGGTTTGCATTTGCAGCGTCATACCAACCAGCGCTTATCTGAAGAATATCTGCTTTAGGCAATGAAAACATCATACCACATAACATATCGAAGATACTTACCTCACCATCTTGATTTGCTATTTTTACAGGTAATAACTGGAACGGTATGCCGGTGTGGTAAAGTGAGGTATAAATAAGTGTGCTTACGGCAGTACCATGTACTTGTTCATAATCATCATAACAGTTGTTATCTTCATTTACATAATCCCATCCAGAATGTAATCCAGAGATGCCATGATGAGCAGCATTGTATAGAAAAGGGCTTGAATCAAAAGTAGGGTAATTGACATCAATGCCAGAATCTAAAACGGCTATAGTAACCCCATTTTCATTACTAGCAACGAT
This sequence comes from uncultured Dokdonia sp., assembly GCA_937124495.1. Classification (GTDB taxonomy): domain Bacteria; phylum Bacteroidota; class Bacteroidia; order Flavobacteriales; family Flavobacteriaceae; genus Dokdonia. The sequence continues at coordinate 5,930 of CAKZKZ010000052.1, forward strand.
ATGATCCGAATCATTGGTGCGTCCAGTTCCTCCTATAAGAGAAGCAACTTCATTATTATTTTTAAAACTAAATTCTATAGTTACATTTTGTATGCTCTCTGCGCCACCACTACCAGAACTCACAGAGCCAAATTTATTCTCTAAATCTATTTCAGGTCCAAAATCCCATTTTTCTATAGTGCCATCACAATGTGTACATACATCATAATCTATGACATGATACAGTTGCCTTAATGCTGCTTTTTTATTAGGAGATGTATTTTTTTTGTACTGAACAATAAGCTCTCTATCAGAAAATTTTGGAAAATTTAGTATTGTAGGTTGCGCCTTGTAGTTTGCCTCTGTAGTGATATTTTCTTCTGTAAGATCATCAATATCAGAACATGATGCGGTTAATAAACTTATGACAATTAAAAAACTACCAATTATTTTTTTCATCTTTATAGAATTAAAATTAATAAAAGAGTTACTCTTACTTTGTAGTAGCAGTAATTAAAATTTATTACCCATATTAATTTAAAGATTTTTTTAATCCCTCTACAAAATAATCTATGGAAGAAACTGAAAAGTATTTGAATGGATTAATACATAATGATAGGAAAATGGTTGCGGCTATTTATGAGGCTTTTTTTCCTAAAGTAAAATCATTTGTTTTAAATAATAAGGGAAAGGAAGAAGATGTGCAAGATGTTTTCCATGACAGTCTTATGTATCTTATCGTAAAACACAGAGAAAGCCCACTAAAAGTAAATTCTTTTGAAGCCTATTTTTTTACTATTTGTAAAAATATTTGGAGAAGAACCCTAAAAAATAAAAAAATTAGGGTAATGAATCATGATCTAGCACACTATGTAGATAAGGAAACTGATTTAGGACTATTTATTTTAGAGCAAGAAAGACTAGAATTTTATAAAGAAAAGTTTCAATTACTCTCTCCGAATTGCAAAGAGATTTTGGGGAGTTATTTTAATGGAATGAGTTATGAAGATATTCTTCAAGAATTGACGTATACATCTATAAACACTGTAAGACAAAGAGTTTTTAAATGTAAAGCAAAAATTATTCAGTTAATAAAAGAAGATTGCAGATACCGTAAATTAAAGAAATGAGTGAGATTTTTGAAGACAAAAGACAACAAGAAATTGAGGCATATATACAGGGGGTTATGTCTCAAGAAGAATTAGTGATTTTTGAAAAAAAACTAAAAAATGATATAAGCCTACAAGAAGATGTATTACTCCAAGAGTCATTGCGAGATTCTTTTAGAGAAGACAATTGGGCAACATTATCAAACGATTCTGAAAATGAAGAATTACAAAAGCTAAAAGCCACATTACGTAGTGATACTTATGTAAACATATCTGACACTATACATGAGGTTGGTGCTGATCATCAAAAGAAGATTCAGAGAAAAAATAAAAAAGAAAATAACCGTTTGTATTACCGAATGGCAATTGCTGCGACCGTACTTTTACTATGCGCACTTCCATTTTTAATAAATTCTCAATCAGAAAGCTATTATGACCAATATGCAAACTGGGATTCATTACCGTCATTGCGAGAAAAGAGTGATACACAAGCCAATATTATAGAAGGAGAATCGCTCTATCTTTCTCAAAAGTATGAAGAAGCAATACGTTATTTTGAAGACACGATGGATGTTAATGACCCATACTATTCATACGCGCTCTTGTATCTTGGAGCTTCTTATTTTCAGATGGATAATGTAGAGAAAGCACATCAGACGTATGATACCTTGATTACTACAAATACACTTCAACGTTCGTATGGGTATTGGTATAAACTGTTGATGTATTTGAAGATTGAAAATACAGAAAAAGCACAGGAAATGATCACGCTTATTTTGAGTAATCCAGATCATTACAATTATACAGAGGCCAAAAAAATACAAGAAGGATTACAATCAGAATAAGTACGCTTTCGCGAAAGCGTATAAAAGTAATTGCATAACAAGCGATATTCATGATAGAAGAAGAGAGACACTAATTCATTTCTGCTTTTCCAAACCCGACAGAATTACGATACATTTGAGGAGAAGTCATGGTGTTGTTTTTAAATAATCGGCTAAAATAGGACTCATCTGCATATCCTAATTCCCAAGCGATTTCTTTAATAGATTTATGTGTCATATATAATTCTCGTTTTGCTTCAATAATGATTCT
>CAKZKZ010000053.1 GCA_937124495.1 uncultured Dokdonia sp.
TCTTTTTAATGGTTGTGCACTTGGTCTTCATGAATGTAATGAGAAAGAGCCTTGCCCTATGCATGATAATTTTGTGAGTATTAGAGATCAATTAAGTAAAACATTGGCATCATCAAACTTACTAGACGTCGCTATTGATCTCAATTTAGGGCTTACGGTATTAAAACGATAAAAAAAAATTACAATAATAAAGGATAAAAAGGTATTAATATCTTTTAAATAATATATAATAAAAACTAATCTATAATGGAAGACATAACCGATAGAAAAGATATTGAGCTCATGGTGGATACCTTCTACACTTCCGTACGAGGAGACACCATTTTAGGCCCCATTTTTAATGGTGTCATTCAAGATAACTGGACGACGCACCTAGATACGATGTATCGGTTTTGGCAAACAGTGCTTTTACATGAGTTTGCCTATAAAGGCAGCCCTTTTACCCCTCATCGAAAACTCCCTATAGAAGAACATCATTTTGACCGCTGGTTATATCATTTTAATACTTCAATGGATAAAAATTTCTCTGGAAAAATAGCTGAAGAGGCAAAATGGAGAGCTTCAAAGATGGCTCAAATGTTCATGTACAAATTAAGTAATAACAACATATAAAATTAGCTTATGAAAATTGCATCCCTTACTCAAGATCTTCTTTATAATGATAAGAAACCATCTATACAGGTTTTATTAGAAACACAAACTTCTAAAGAAATACGCATTGTATTTAAAAAAGGACAACACATGAAGGAACATAAAACTCCTTTCCCTATTATCGTTCAAGTTTTTAAAGGCGTTATAGAATTTGGTGTAAACAATGCAAAACAACATCTGGTCGCTGGTAGTATGATTGCGTTAGATGGAAATGTACCTCACGATCTGACAGCTATAGAAGATAGTATCGTGCGCTTGTCTCTCTCCTTAAAAGATAGTGTTGCACGAGTGCAGCAAGTTGCAAATTCTTAAAAGACTTGAGTATAATCCCGCTGGTTGCCTAAGCAATTTCGCGAAAGCAAAAACACATCGCAACCCTTTACACAAAACACACTTATTATGGAACTTTATAAAAATTTACTAAAAGAATATAACTCAGGAATTATTGGATATGCAACAATAGGTATTATCGGGCAGAGCTGCATTGGGTCTGTAGCTGCTATGTTTATTTTAATGAATGGTGATCTTCCTAGAGGTCTCCAAATGACAGAGCTTTTTCTTGTTACGATCCTTTGTATGGGATTTAATGGAGCTGTCTTAGCGCAACAAAAAGGGAAGATTCAGTTTAACATCCTCGTCTTAAGTGTATGTATAAGTATCTTAGCTATTATCATAAATCTGATATAAGAAACAGCAAAAATAAACACCTCTACGAATAATTCATAGAGGTGTTCTAAAGCACTCATCTAGCAATTTTGAAAGAACGTAACAAGCTAGACAAGCATTTGTAAGTTTATATTTTGACTGTTTGTTCTATCACTTCAGATCCATCTGTAAATCTAAATCTATTAATTAATACGCCTCTAGGAAGTCCATTTGCAGGTCGGATCTCATCTTGTATGGTTTGTCCTGCCTGTAATGTGTATTCTTTTTGGAATAATAAATGACCTGATAAGTTATAAAGTTCATAACTAAATGTACGATCTGCTTGCACACTCATGGTCATAGTAAACTTATTTCTTGTAATTGGCACTTCATAAATAGTAACATCTAGTGCATCACTTTGAGCGGTTGTGTTATTTCCTTGAGTACTCGTTGCATTATTTGCTGTATAAAATAAGGTGTGATGTCTCCCTCTATCTAATTGAAATTTGACCATATTTAATCCCTCTGGAATATTTACTTCAGGGATAATCAATTCGCCATTTTGGCTGACAAAACTTTCTTTTGTTAACACATAAATATCATTTTCTTCTCCATTAAAAGGTTGGAATGTGACAGACTTTACACTTTCTGCGAAAATATCATCTATCACAATACCTCCACCTACACCAGCAAGGCCCATACAATCTAACCAAGCTTGATATAAAGAGTCATTGATTTCTCCGTCTATAATAGCATCAAAAAAGCAATCTATCTCTTGAAGAGCTTCTTCACTTCCTAGACCTCCACTTTCTGTTCCATCTACATCATCTTCTCCATTGTATGCTATTCCTACACACTTTAACGTAGGATACCCATCTAAATCATCACTTGAATTAACAACACCAATCGCCCAGTTTGTATTTTGTCCACAATGTGTTCCTGCACCTCCTGCAATTTCTGGACTCATGGCATGTGTCCAGTCACCTAAATGTTTTCTAACACCGTATACCACTCCTGTCAAAACATCTCCAGTAGCATTACGCAAGTTGTCTTCTGGCATAATCCCAGCTAAACGTATGATCTGATCTCCAACGCCTGGGGCATTCCAAGCCCAATTATCTCCATTGATACCATAATATTCAATAAAATCTGCTTCATCTGGTGATGACCCTATAGCAGTAAATTGGGTATGACTCATATATTGATATCTATGCACACCATCGGGTATAGGTCCAAAACGTAATTTGGAAGCCCCACCGGTTTCTTTTTCTAATAATGTAATTTGATATGCGTAAGTACGTCCGACACATCTCCAATAACATTTTGCTTCCCAATTGACATGATTGGGGCCTACAGGAGGAAATGGATCTTTTTCTACGAGTATCGTACCGCTTGTACTCATTCCCTGTACACCTATAAAATGGTTTTCATTATTATAGTGATCTGGAATTCTCATATAATACGTATCTGTTAAATCCATAGTCTCACGACTTCTTAAAACAGACTCCCCTGCATTGTTTAGTTCTTTCTTATATATCGTAATCTTCCAACTAGCTACCTGTGGGTTTGCGTACGCATCAAGTATTAAATGTTGATCTGCCTCATAAGGCATAAAGCTTACTATTTTCTCTTCTTGAGATTGAGATTGATTTTGCGCAAATATGCTCATGCATACCATGCATAACAAGCCAAAAAGCGCTATTTTTTTTAATTTTATCATCATAAGTAATTGTATGGTCCTTACTCTGTTTTTACAGGCTTTTCAGGTAACGCCTTTAGCATTTAAATGATATTGTATCACAATCATTTAAGAATCATAGAAGCCCCTTACTCTATTAATAGAGCTTCTATGATGTTGTTTATTTAATCGTGATAATACGTTGAGTAGTTGTCTGTTTCTCCTTCAAAAATTCCAGTAATTCCATAATCAGAAATCTTAACCTCACTTGTTACTTCATAAGGAGCTGCAATAGATCTTCTTCCAAAATTAGCTTCTAAATATAATTTTACATGATTAGAAGGTCCCCCTGGAACTATAAAATTAAAAGGACTCGCGATACCTCCACTTAAGTTATTATATTGATATGAAGTGATTCCTGTCGTTGTGTTATATCTAGTCCAGTAATAGGACCAATTCCCTGAAATAGAAACAATAGGATTATAACTATTTCTTATTTTCCATTTTCCCCATCTTTTTCTTTCTGCAATGGCTTCTGTATAAAATTGAGAACTAAACGTATTTACACCACTATCACTATAGCATGAGTTAAAATATACATAGTGCTTAAATCTATGATTAGAAGAATCATAATACCAAATCACACCATCTTGCGTAAAAATGTTCCCGTTAGTGAAATTGGTACATTCTGTTGTTCTAGAATTTGATGCCACATGGGTTTTGCTCCCAGTAGAAAGAGATGTAATTTCTATCCCTGTAGCGGTATACTTTAATACCTCATCCTGAATCATAACTTCTCCATCTTTATTAATAACAAGAGCAGCCATTTTATCTGCAACGGCAAGTTCATATCCATAACCACCATGTTCTTGGTCTATGGTTTGGATAATAACACCATCTTTTAAGGCTTCTTGGTACGTAGCCGAAAAAGCCACTGGCTTTCCTGCTCTTGTTAAATCTGCTTCAGATAAGTTTTCATCTAGTCCCTTAAAATATAGTTCGTCAAAAGTATCTTCTGCAAGTCCAACTTCTTCAAGAATAATTTCTTGTGTCTTTATGTTATGCACTTCTCCCCAAGCAATTTTTTCTTGAACAGTCATAGTAGATAACTCATTGGTGAGGGAGGTATAGGCATCAAAATCTTTAAAATGTACCATTCCATTCTCAACAGTATATGCCTCTTCTTGACTTATTTGCGTTGTTAATTCACTTCCTTCTTCATTATGAAAGTTACTTTCATCTGTAGAGCAGGATTGTATTCCTACTATCAGAAACATGAGTATACAAGCGTATACATTGTTTTTAATTGTCATAATTAGTGTTTGTTTTTTGATTCCCTACTCTTTTACTAATTGGCTTTTCAGGTCCCGCCGATAGATCGATCTATCTATGTGGGTGGGGATTAAAAAAACATTACCCAAAAAAATGAGAGAAAAGGAAAAAAAATAGTGTCTAGAGGAAAGAAATACGCTAAAAATCGCACTATTTTGCAATAAATATTAACACATAATAGTTAATGAAACTATTTTTTAAATTACTGATTATCAAGTAATTAATTGTGAAAATTAAAATGTAATTGTATACGCTTTCGCGAAAGCGTATAAAGAGGCTATAAAAAATTAAAAAAAAGATTATTTTTTATTCCAAATGTATCTTTTACAAAGAAATACGAGTATTCCTACTCCCAAAATTAAGAGTATATAGGTGACTGCCGAAAAAGAAGTTTCTGGAGTCATGATGATTGGTTTTGTACTTCCTGTTAAAGTAAAAGCAGCCCAATAATACGGAAGTGCTTCAGAGAATTGATGCTCTTTTATATACTTTATTTTGGATACTTGCAATGCTTTAGATTTTGTACCCCCTGTACGCATCTCATCGTAAAAGCTATTTAAAAGGGTATTACTAGATTTTTCATTTACGTTCCATAAGGATGCCAGGACGCTTTGAGAACCATTGTAAAAAAAGCCCCTTGAGAGACTCATAATACCTTCTCCAAGTGCAAGCTCTCCTGTATTTGTTTTACAAGCATCAAGAATGATTAATTCTGCTTGATTTTTTATTCCGTAAAGATCTTCCAGTGTTATTTTCTGATCCTGAAAAGCAATCCAAGGGGTTTGTGTTCTCGCGTCTACTCCTGCATGTGTATTTAAGTGAATAATCTCTTGATCTCCTTGATATTTTAAGAAATTGGAAGCCGTTGCTTTTTCTTCAAATAAAACTGTGGTCCCTTCATATAATGACGCATTATCTATAAGTGACTTAGCTCCTGTTAGTTCTGGCAGTGATGTATCTTGATAGGTATGTGGTGCTACAATTAATAGTTTTGCCTCTGGGTAGGTATATGCTTGTTTAATCTGTTCAAACACAGAAAACGATTGTAGATAAGCAACTTCTGTGTGATGGATTAAATAACTCTCAGAGAGTTTTCCTTCTTTTCGAGTAGATAAGACCTCAAAGGGAAAAGTCTGTAAATTATGATCTGGAACAATAATTATTTTTTCATCCTTGAGTTGAGTTGCTGCATCTGGAAAAGAGAATAATTTTTCAAATACAGAAAAGCTCTTTTCATGAAGTGTTTTTCTCTCTTCTTTTGTTAAGATAGGGCTTGTTATATAATTTTTTACCTCTTTTAATTCTTGTTGTAATGTAGCTACATCTGGAATCTCAAAAATGATTTTCTCCTGAGAAGAATAGAATAATCCATATCCTTTTTCTTCACTAAGAATAAATTCTACAAAAGACGTATTCTCATTTGCTATTTCCGTTAAGGGAGTTATCTTAATTTCTTTTTTAATTTTAGCATACGCTGGGTATTCTTTTGTAAGAGAATCCATAAATGTCGTATACGTATGATGATGCTGTGTAAATTGATTTCCTAGTTGCGTATCATCAGGAAAATCTTGACTTTTTTTTAATGCACTCAATCGTTTATAATATAGATTGTACTCTCTTTCTAGTATGTTTTTAGGAATATCTAATTCTAATTTAGCTTGAAATGTTTTGATGTTTTCTTGTAAGAGAAGTGCCTTATTTTTTTCCATAAAATAAAACGCATCGTCTGGTTTATTTAATAAATAGGACACCTCTACCGCTAGCATATATACATTAACCCCTTTCTCAATCCAGAAAAGTTTAGACTGTTCACTGGTACTCTGATGTCTAATGAGAGAGACTAATTGATCAATGGCATATAGTGTGTTTTGAGCCTCCAATACATACTGTTGATCACCTTCTTCTTTATAGGCTTGTACATAATGATTTGCTAGGTCTATAAAATAGATGAGTATATCTTGCTCATAACCAGATTTTTGTATTACCTCTAATGTAGGGAGGGTAAATAATGTATTATCTATCTCTTTTTCTAAGATAATATGCACCGCTTTCTGAGCATACGCTATTTTATCTTTAGCAGCGATATCTGGCAAAAAATATCCTAGGTTATTATACGCGGTTGCTATTTGTTCTTCATCAGGAGATGTTTTTATTATTTCATTATAATACCTATTTGCTTCTTTATGTTTACCTATCCTAGAATATAAAAGAGCAATATTATTAATAATAAAAAGCTCTTCAATTTTGTTATTGGTAGTTATATAATAGGCTTCTGCTTTTTTGTATAATAATAGAGCATTATCCCAATCCCCAAAAGCTTCGTATATATTTGCTAAATTATTATAAACATCATACAATTGCCTTTTTTTTTGTGTCCCCACATTAACAAACGCTTCTTCAATTTTTTTTTGATGTATTTTAACAATACTTAAATCGAGATTATTTGCATCTACATCAAAAACACTTTCATATATTTTAGAATATGTCGTAATAAGAGCCATACGAATATTTAATTCATAGGCACGTGTTTTACAAAGCTCTTTATTAGCTAATCCTAAATTTAAAAAATCAATAGCCTTATAATTATCACCCTTATTTCTATAATGTAAAGCTATAAGTCTATATGCTGTATGTGTATATTCATCACTGCCTGCATCATTAATAACATCCAGAAGTATGGCCTCCATTTTTTCATACGATCGCATCCGATAGTATGCACGATATAATAAACCTCTACTTGCGTTTAATGTCTCTAATTGATCGTTTTTATAGGATGCTTTTATTGCAACCGCCTTAGAGGCAAAAAAAATCACTTTATCATATTCTTTTAATACCGCATAAGTACTTCCAAGTGCATGATAAAGTGATGCTACATCCTTAGCATTAGAGAGCGTATCTTGTTGTTGAATTAATGTTTGATATGCTCTAATTCTTTGATTGTAATCGGGATTTTCTTCTATACTGTCTATCCTTGCATTTATGTCATGCTGGGCGCATAGCGTAGTTATAAAGAAGAGAAAGAAGAAGACGTTGAGTAAACGTAAAGTCATCCTTCTCAAACAAAAAAACACTAGATTTATTATTCAATAACTGTATTAATCAGCTTATTATATTTGACAGGTTTCTCTACATCATAATCTTCATAGTAATCATCATCAATAGACTCTCCTGATAAAATCAACATATTTAATAGTGTTATCAGGGGTGAATCACTAGGTAAATCTGCTTTAATAATAGCTCCCATGGCTGCTACTTGAGGTGCTGCAAACGAAGTCCCATCCAAGTCATGTTCTAAAGGACTACCATCTGCATTATAAAACTCAATATCTTCTCCCAATGCAAAAAAATCAACACTATACCCTCCATAATTAGAAAAAGAGGCAATGTTTGTTTTATCACTATTTGTAGCAGCTACAGCAACAATCTTATTTCTATCATAAGAAGAAGGGTAATGACCTATAAAGTCATTATTATTAGGATCTCCATAAGGATCTGAATTTCCCGCAGAGGTTACTACTAAAACATCACTAAAATCATCAACAAGGTTTAAAAAAATATTATCGTCATCTTCCTCAAATTCTCCTTCAAGCCATCCAAAACTCATTTGTACCACATCAGCTCTTTCAAAAGCATATCTGGAAGCACATAAAAAGCTAAAAAAATTACCATTCCCATATTTATCAAACACTTTTAAAGGTAAAATTTGATACGGAGTCGGATCTGAACCACTAGATAAAATCTCATGAAAGAGGTAACTAATAGCCGTTCCATGCTTTCCTAGATTATCATCAAACGTATTATCATTGTCATCTACAAAATTCCAACCCGAGGTTTCTTCTCCTACTGCCATTCCCATATGTGTTGCATCATATAACATTTCTATTGGATTTCCAAAATCATCATCAAAAACTGAAAATGTAGGATCAAAACCTGTATCTAGTATCGCTATCGTAACGCCACTATTTCCATATTTTATATGTGAATCATAACTTGCACTCCCTGATCCGCTTTTAGGTCCAAAATCAGTTGCAAAATAAAAATCACGATTCACGGCTCTTAATTTTCCATTTCCTAAAGGATCATCTTCTATTGTTTGTTTTTTAGGTTCTATTTGAATATTCCCAGAAAAAGTCCAACGTTCAATATCTTGTTCAGTGCAATGACACGTTTTCACATTCATAATACCGCCTTGAGGAGTATGTCTATTCCTAAACTCTACCTTATCTGCTTCAGATAATCCTGTTACATATTGGATAATAAGAGACTTTTGGGAATATATAGGAACACTAGCTGACGTACTCACCTTTGCTGGTCCGTTATTTTGTTGGGAGGTATTAATTCTATAATCTAACGTTGTTTCAAGATCAAATTCAGGTTCAAAATCGTCTGTACAAGAAAAAAATAAGGGTAAAAAAATAAAAATCAGTAGTTTTTGTATACTTTTCATCTTTCAAAATTTTAAGTTATACCCTTATGGGTGATTATTTTAAAACCATTACCCAATTTTAATTGAATGAGTACAATTACCGAAAAATACATAGGTGGTCTACTTTCTGGTAACGCTGCTATTGTACAAGAAATATACGATAAATTATACCCTAAGATTAAAAGGTATGTTGTATCCAATGATGGTGGAGAAGACGATGCACTTGATGTATTCCATGACGGACTCATGTATTTTATTACTCAAAAGGAAAAAACGAGTGGCATTATCTCCTTTGAACCTTATTTTTTTACTGTTTGTAAAAATTTATGGAAAAAAACATTGACAAAACGGGTGATAAAAACAGAGGTAACAACCCTAGAAGATAAAGAAG
>CAKZKZ010000054.1 GCA_937124495.1 uncultured Dokdonia sp.
GCATCTAATGTGATTTTAGGGGCTAGTTATGCAATACGCCCTAAATTGATCATTAATGCGCAAACAGGCCTTACAGATGTGACTTCAAACGTTATTGATTATAAAGAGTTTTTAACAGATATTTCTTTAAATATAAAACCAGGTAAGCTTCAAACATTAGATCTAGGGTATAAGAGGGAATGGGAAGACTTTAATGCTGATTTATTACGTAGGGCGATTGCAAAAAATACGTTGTATGGAAGGTATAACTTAGGTACAAATTCAAATATAGGATGGTATACGCAGTATAATTTTACATTTCAGAATGATGATAACCAGAAGCATTTATTATTTACATCAGTATACTATTCTATATTTGATAAACCGTTACTGAAAACAGGAATCAATTATCAGTATATTACATTTAAAGATCAGGTGCCTACTATTTATTTTAGTCCAGAATCATTTAATGGAATTGAGGTTTTTGTGGATCTGTTAAAAAATCAGAAAGGGAAATGGTTTTATAACTTAAATGCAGCAACAGGTTTACAGTTTATTGAAGATCAAGAAAAACAAGCGACCTATAGATTTCAAGGAAAATTAGGCTACCATTTTTCTGAAAGACTTTCTGTAGATGTGTTTGGATTGCATAGTAATATAGCCTCTGCTACTGCTTCTGGATTTCGTTTTACAGAAGTTGGGGTTCATTTAAAATGGGACATAACTAAGAAGCCTATTTTTAGAAAGACGGTTAGGAAGTAAAAAATCGATTAGTATGTTGGCAATTAAGAGTTTATGAATGAGTAATCTTTTACTCCTTATTTAACATAGGTCTTTAATTCTGATAATACGTTTTCTTTATTTGATATAGAACAAAGTGCAAACCTTGTTTTAAAATCAGCGTCATTAATATTTTTAAGTGAATTCAGACGTTCAGGTATTCCGTTTTCAAATTTGACTACCGTGATAGTTTTGTATCCTGAATCAATAAATTTAAGTGGTACTATTCCATTCCAAATTGCTTGAGTAATCGTTGCAGTTATTTCAATTCCTCCATAATTGTCGTTTAAATCAATTAAAAAATCAAATTTCTTAGGTATTTCAGTTTTACAAACGGCTCTACAAAAAGAAACTAATTCATTTGGTGATTTTTTCCAATTTAGATAATAAGTAATCTCTTCAGTTTGTTTTTCCCCCTTTGTGAATGTATTTATCAAATCTATTGTCGGTAGTTCTTCTGTTTGGACAACTGCAGATATCGGAACATACTCATTTTCAATAATAGATTTCTGACTTTGCATTGGTTTTTCAAATTGTGGAAAACAAAGAGCCACTACAACAAATTAAGCCTTTTCATAAGCTCTGGTCTGTTAGATCTACTTACGGGAACGACATCTTTTTTGATCAAGACACTGTTATCTTCTATATCAATAATCTTTTTGATATTTATGATATACGATCTGTGTACTTTTAAGAAAAGATCGTTTGGAAGTTTATCTTCTATTTTTTTTAGGGTAGAGTGTACCGTGTAGTTTTTGTCTTCGGTTTTTACGTTGATATAATCACCTTTGGCTTCAATCAAATAAATACTAGGAATCTCTAGCTTGATTAAACGCCTGTCTATATTAATGTATAGATGATTGTCTGAAGTTCCTTCTACAGCATCACTTTTAGGAGAAGCACTATTTTGAATACTAGGCGCATTTTTTGCTTTTTGAATCGCTTTTTCAAACCTTGGGAAAAGAATAGGTTTTACGAGATAGTCTACAATACAATCATACTCAAAAGCTTCGATAGCAAAATTTGCATCAGACGTGGTTAAAACTATTTTTGGAGGATTTTTTAAGGTTTGGATAAAGTCAAACCCTGTAAAATCTGGCATGTGTATATCTAAGAAAATAAGATCTACCTCATTCTGATTTAAATATTTAATGGCTTGCATGGCATTAGGAAATTCTCCTACAATAGTGAGATCATCTATCTGCGAGCATAACTGATTTATAATCATTCGGGCAGTAGCTTCATCATCTATAATAATACAATTCATACAAATATCTTACATCGTTAGTAGGTATTCAGAAATAACATGTAGGATGTTTTCAAAATCTTCTTGTAGGTCGGTATTCCCTTCTTTAAGATTGTTTTCAAACGCTCTTGCTACTTCATAACTTTTCTCAAGACCTAAAATACTAATTTTATGTTTAATCTTATGTACATTTTCTGCAGCTTCTTTGTAGTTTTTTGTTTGTATGTTGTTAAGGTACACTGCTTTTTCATCAGGAAACTCTTCTTTAATAACAGCAATAAGTTTTTCCTTAAATGTTTTATTTCCAGCAGAAAGCTGGTCTATGTATGTTTGATTAGGTTGCTCCACTTTATTGTTTTTTTATAGTAAAATGAAATGTAGTGCCTTTGTTGAGTTCAGATGTTACCCAGATATTTCCTTGATAAAGATCAACGATTTTTTTTACGATAGAAAGTCCAATACCAGAGGAGTCTTTGCTTTGTTTTAAAGAGTTAAATATTTTAAAGATTTTGTCGTGATATTTCTTTTCGATGCCTATACCGTTATCACGTACTGAAAATTGATAGTAAGATTTCTTTTCCTCATAATCAATCGTAATAAGGCCTTTTTCTTTATCATTAAATTTGATGGCGTTCCCTATTAGGTTTTGAAAAATTTGTTGAAATTTTACTTTATCCCCTTTTATGGTAGGTAAGGAGATTAAAATATCAATAGAGATGTTTTCAGGGACAAATAAAACCTGTTTTAAACCTTCAATGAGTGTGTTCAAGTTAACTTCTTCAGTGTCGTCATGAGTAGATCCAATACTTGAATATTTTAAGATATCAGAAATTAATTGCTCCATTTTTTCTAAGGTCATCCCAATAAGATCAAAGTTTTTTAAACTGACTTCATCAAGTTTTCCTTTATTATCTTCTTTGATCCAAGAGGTAAGTGCTTCTATACTGCGTAGTGGAGATTTTAAATCATGGGATACGATATGAGCGTATTCTTGCAATTCATCATTACTCTTTTCTAGCTCTTTTACTAATATTTTGTTTTGATCTTCGGCTTTTTGACGTTCTCTTAAATGAATAGCACTTTTAAGTTGCATAGAAACCAGATTTGCTACATTTTGTAATGTTTCAAGGTGTTTTTGGGTAAAGTAGTTTTTTTGACTATGTTCAGAATCAATAATGCCAATTACTTTGTCATCACTGAGTATAGGAACAACAAGTTCTGAATGCCTTTTTATAGTGTCTGCGACATATCTTTTATCTAGGTCAGTATTGGCTATAAGTTCAGGTTTTCCTGTTTTTGCAACAGCCCCTACAATACCTTCTCCAATAGGAATAGCCATTTTGTTAATGATTACTCCATCATTAGCTATTTTTTCACCATAGGCTGCGATTTGCTCTACAATTTCTTTTTCTTGATCTACTATGTAAATAACACAATCTTCAGTATTTAAATAGTGTGCAATACTATTTGTGATTTCAAGAGCTATTTCATAGATGTCGACCTTTCCTAAGAGGGACTTTGCAACTTCATTAATCATATTGATAATTAATGATCTTTCTCTTTCTAGAGTAATATCTTCAATAATAGCAACTTGATACTTTATAGCTCTTGTTTTATCTCTTACAGCACTTACATTTGTTTTAGCCCAAAGAATAGAATTGTCTTTTTTTTTATAACGCTTGTCAATTACAAAATTATCTATTTTGCCTGCCTCCATTTTAGTAATATACTCTTTGGAAATAGGGTAATCTTCTTTGAAAGAAATATCTTTTATGGTAAGCTCTAGCAATTCTTTTTTACTATACCCTAATGCTTTTTGGAAGGTTTCATTGGTTCGTATAATATTTGCATTCTGGGTTAAAACAATCCCAAAAGAAGAGTTTTCTACAATGACATCTAGTTCTTGTCGTTGGTCTTCAATTAATTTTGCAGTGCGTTTTGCTTCTGTAATATCTCTTACAATACCTTGCGCTGCAATAGGGTTTTTATCTTTGTCAAATACAACACTTGCATTTATATGAATCCACCGTACGCCTTTATTTTTTGTATTAACACGTGCTGTATAATTTGTAAATGCGCCTTTGCCTTTTAGTTCATTAAAGGATTGCATGGCGTACACATAGTCCTCATTGTATATGAGAGCAACGACATTCACCTTTTCTTTTTCAATATCATATCCAAAAAGATCAATAGCAGCATCATTCATTTTTATGACATTACCATTGAGATCCATCACCAAATATGCATCGTTAATATTTTCAAAAATACCTTGAAGCTGCGATGTTTTTTCGTCTAGAAGGTTTTCTAATTGATGATTTACTTCTTTTAGTTCTTGAGCAGTATTATATAGTTGTAGAGACTTTTCTTCTAGAATTTTTTCAGCTACTTTTCTAGCTGCTTTTTCTCGTTGTAACGCTCGTTGTAATATGTCAATTTTTTCTTGACTCATTAATTTTTATTAATGATAAATTTTACTTCGGTACCATCTTCTTTTATTTTTTCTAAAACGATCGTAGCTGTGCTATTAAAATGTTCAAATGTTTTGTTCATTAATCCCAGACCAAAATGGTGCATTGCTCTACTAGAATTGTAAATCAAGATGAGTGAGTTTTCTGTTTTTTCTTTTACTACAAAAGTAGGAAGCTCTGCATCAGGATATATTTTTCTCACCTCTACATGAATATGATTTTCTATAGAAGAGATCATCTCTATAGGATCTTTATAGGTGTTTAAAAGACCAGGATAGCTACTTTTTAAAACACTGAAAAAATGCTCTGCATATACTAATAATAAAGTATCTATATCTATTCCTGTATTGCTGCTTAAATTTTGAAGCAATGATAACATTTCAGAAAAGCTGTAAGTGCCTACAGAAGTGTACACACCTTCAGAGGGTAGATCAGATTGCGTAATGATTTTATCGACCATATCTAGCCCAAATTTCTGTTCAACTAAATCTAAAAATTCTGTAAAAACAATTCCTTTCATTTATGCTTTAATTAACTCATTAATACTCCAGTAAGCTAATAGTTTTTCAATTTTTTCGACATAATCCTCATATTTTAAAGGTTTTAAAACATAACCGGCAATCCCTATTTTATAACATTCTAGTAAATCTCTCTTATTATTGGAGGTTGTTAATACAATTGTAGGAAGATATTTTAAATGCGGATCATTTTTTACAATTTTTAAAAATTCAATACCATTAATTTTTGGCATGTTTAAATCTAATAAAATAATGTCAGGTAGCGAATTTTCGTCTTTTAAAATCTCAAGCGCTAGCTCTCCATTATTTGCTTCAATGATTTTATGTTTTAAGTCTAGGGTAGAAATAGTCCTGTTTAATTTCATGACCTCTATAGTGTCATCTTCTATTAACAAAACCTTTAAAATAGTATTCATAGTAGAGATTATACCTTATTAAATTGAAAAATAATTTAATTTTCTCCTGTATAATATATCTTTCGTTTAATCTATGTTTACTGTCGGTGAATAACCATTAAGTGTCGACGAATGGAAATGGTTGTTTTGTGATTCTTTAGAATGAATACTATGTTTTAGCACATTCATTTGAGCTTCATATTTTATATTCTCAAACTCGTTTAAGAACGTACGCGAAAAAATATTTACATGTTTTGACTCTAAGTATAGTTCAAAAAACAAAATAAATTCTAAATGCTTTAAAGAAGAACTTAACCTATCTTTCGTTGAGGTTTCGTTCTTTGTTTTGTGTATGCTATACGGTTCCATTACATTATCAGTATAGCTCAAAAGTAAGCAGTAATGACACCAGTTTATAGCGGTCTTCTTCTAATGTCTAGAATCTATAGACGAGTTGCAGGTACCAATCGATGAGTTGTTATATGTCGTTCTTATAAGTAATAGATTATCTATTCATCCACTCTTTAAAATCACTTGTTTTGGGTCTGCTTACAATAAATTCTTGATCGCGAGGATTTGTCATAGAGAGCTTTACACGATGATTAAAATAAGAATCTATTTTTTGAATCGCATTTTTAGATACAATTTGACCTCGGTTTATTCTATAAAAAACAGAGTTCTCCAATGTATTAAATAACTGATCTATGGTTTCATCTATGAAGTAGCGTTTGTCAGCAGTGATACCAAAAGTGATACTTTCCTGAGAATAGACATATAATAGCTCTGTCATTTTAATTTGAACAAAGCCACTTCCTTCTTTAACGAGTATACCTGTGCGTGATGGAGGCGTCTGGATATTGGTAAGAAACTGTTTTAAAATAGCAGGGTCAATAGTTGGTGTTTTGTTTGATTTGCCAAACTTATCTAGAGCCTTTGTTAAATCTTCTCCCTGAATAGGTTTTAATAGATAGTCAATACTGTTTACTTTAAATGCTTGAATGGCGTATTGATCAAAGGCAGTGGTAAAAATAATAGGCGCTTCTACTTCTATATTTTGAAAGATCTCAAAACTCAATCCATCTGCCAGTTGTATGTCCATAAATACGAGATCGGGTGCTGTGTTTTTTTGAAACCAAATCACCGCATCTTCTACCGTATCTATGATATCTAGTAGTTGATACTCAAAATGAGATGCTTTGAGCATGTTTTGTAATTGACTCGCTGCACGAGGTTCATCTTCAATGATCAGTACTTGCATAATTATTTATTTTGATCAGATAGTGTTAGTAATGGAAGCGCTACTGTAAATGTATGCCCATCATTTTTTATTTCAATAGGTTGATTAGAGATTAGAGCATAGCGTTTTTCGATATTCTTTAATCCTAATTTGGTAGAAGGGAGTTGTGTAGATTTTGCCTGAATTTTATTCTCTACGAGTACGTGATCCTGTTTAATAGATACATTTATGGTGAGAGGTTTAGATCTAGAAACCACATTATGTTTGATGGCATTTTCCAACAAAAGCTGCATACTCATAGGCACAATCATACGATCTAACACGGTTTCAGGAATATCCCATTGCAGTTGTAAATTGTCTCCAAACCGTTCTGATTGGATATGAATATAAGCACGCGCAAATTTTAACTCATCTCTTAGCGAAATCAGATTTGAGTTTCCAGACTCTAGTATAAAACGATATATATTAGATAGCTTATCTACAAACTCCTTGGCATCTTCTTTTGAATTTTGATCTATAATATCACGCAGCGTATTGAGTGTGTTAAAGAAAAAATGTGGTTGTGCTTGATTACGTAAAGCATCTAGTTGCGCTTGTACCATTATTTGTTTTGCTTGTTCTTCTTCTATAATTATTTTTTTTAACATCGCATGGTAATACACAGCTTCGTAAATAGCTTGAATCATTACACTGATAATAACGATGGGTAGTAGTACTTTAAACCGCTCTACGATATAATAATGATAGTTGTCATAGAAGATTGTTCCAATAATAGCACTTCCTATATAGTCAATCATCGGGACAGATACGATGATAAAAATAAAGGCAATAATAATGCGCTTGACGGTGTCTTGAAATGAAGGATATTTTTTACGTAAATAAAAAATCACTGACCTCATGAAAAACCAGTTTAGAATAGTAAATAGTAAAGAAAAACTCCAATTAATAACAGCTTCGATAAGTGAATAACGTGCAAACGAATTATTAAAAAGATAATCAGTCACAAAACTTAGAGTGATAATCCCAATAAGGGTATACCAGAAGTCATTAAACCCTAAATATTTGATACGTCTTTCTTTGTTAAATAACATCTTTCTCTTTTTAAATTCTATTCTTCTGGTATACGCTTTCGCGAAAGCGTATAAAACCAATATTGCATTTTAGTATTAATTTGTTTTTATTACAGCTTTATAAATGGCATTCCTTGTTTGGCTTGATAAAAAGTAAATCCAATGAAAGATGCAAATACCACCCCAAAAATAATTACAGCAATCACTTGATTTCTGGTAGAAGTATTCCATTTTTTAGACAACATTACTGCGAATAACGGTATTATTTGGATGCTATGCAATCCAAAAAAATGCGCAACTCTTAAGTCTCCTGCAATGGTACTCCAGTTTAAAACAGGTAATCCTGCTCCTCCATCGGCTACACCAACATTATGAGCCACTTGACTTATCATTTGACCACCGATCCAGCTTCCTACAACCACAATAATCCATCCCATGAGTATCGCCCATTGCACAGGCCTTGGTGTTTTTAATCGTAATCGTAGGGTTTCTATGATAAAGAATACCATAATGACAACATTGATTCCTATTAAGATACCCATGGCTGCAAAGAGCAATCCGTCAAAGGCAGAAGACATGTTGTAATGAGATTGTACGCCTCTAGCTGCTTGATATACAATAATGCTAATCTCTAATAATAATGTAAACGAATTGATATTATTAATAATGTTTTTCTTCTTTTTGGAGAAAGGATATAACGTAATGAGATAACCAAATGTAAAAATATAGATCGCTCCAGAAATGGTAAACTTTAAAGGCTTGATCCAGACATTAATTCCTAGTAATGTTCTGTCATCTATCATGAGCCCAATCATACATCCAATTGCCATTACTAAATGAATGATGACAATTCCGTATAGAATAGGACTTGACGATTTTACAGTACTGATTAAGTTTTTGATTGCATTCATGATTTCTTTAGTTTAAAAGCTCTTATGATCATAAATACTAGAAAACCTATAGGACCTAGCATAAACGTTCCAAAAAGACACGGAGCCATGAGTATTTGATGAATTTGTAATTTTTTATTTTGATCTAACATCCACATACCAACCAAAAGATCAAAAGCTAGATAATGTACCCAACCTGCTAACACCGCATGTTCTTCTGTAAATAATGCCATAACAGATGCAAGACTACCAAAATCCATAGCGCCACCTATTTGTATGGCTTTAAAAATATACACCGCATAGATAGTTGATAAGGCTAACGGGATGATCTTATAGTCTATTAAGAATCGAGTGATTTTCCATTTTGGAAGTAAGATCATCAAAATCCACATGGGCATGGTGATCATTCCGGCGATGGAGAAAACTTCTGTTGGTGTCATATCTATTCGTTTTTAATTGATTGATGGTTCAAAGATGTCATTATTGTATCAAATGTAAAACGACTTTATGTTGAACTGTCGTTAACTGTTTTTGAATTGTAACAAGGTTCCTTAAAAGGTTGAGTACGCTTTAACGCTCCGCTCTCCCTACGGTCGTGAATCTCACAGGTTCGATTTCGCGAAAGCGTATAAAGGAGTTCATTCAATCTATTTTACTCCCTTAATATGCAAGCTTCATTCAAAATTACGTGCCTATCTAAATAATGCGATAGAACGACACATCGTTATCTTAATTTCTAACTCTTTAAAATTTAACATTTAAAATAGGTGATAAATCCTTTTTTGAATAACGTGTTAATGAAAGGTCTGTATAAAAGTCTCTTAATAAAACTATAGGGAATAGTAATAGAACTAAAATATACTATTGAATCTCAATGGGCAATATAAAAAGAGCCTAGTGGTAACTAGGCTCTAGAACAAGAATCCTCTCGAGAAGGGTAGACACAAACTGTGAGTGTCTATAAATGTTCACGGCAAACTTAATTTATTTTTAATTATGAAGATTTCACAAAATTTAAAAGGTGCCAAAGCACTAAACAAAAAAGAACAATCATCTATTCATGGAGGGCTAGGTGGCACTGATTGTGGGACTCATTTTTATTTTTGTGATGGAGCACATCCAACAGATCATGATGGATTTATAGACTGTATGGCTAGCTGTGGCTGTGCGGATATGTAATAAATTGTGTCTGAATAGTTTAATTTTTATCGTTTTAATAGCGGACTTCGGTTCGCTATTACTTTTTTAGTAGAGATAGTAGTGCAATCTCTATAATCTTTTTGAAACAAAGCATTGAAAATTAAATATTTATATTGTTTTAATTGCAATACTTTCCCATATATGGAGCGTTCTAGATAGCCCTGTAGAAATTAGATTATATGAATCTAAAGGACAGAACCAAAGTCTCTACTTTGTAAAAAATAAGTATCTTTAAATTACACTATATTTTATTGAGATTTTCAATAATTAAACTAAGGTTAAGTGTTAGATGACAAGATTAGTGCTACTTTGCATAAGCTTCAGAATAAGTATTAAAAATGGCAATATCAAAAAAACGTAATGTAGCGAGTCAAGGCTCAGATGCATTCACAGGAATTACATTAAAAAAACCTGCCAAATACGCGGCTGGACTCACTGCTGTCAAAGTAGTATTACAACATACATTTAAAGAAATGGGGGTTGTGAAATCGCTCAGTACGCTTTCTCATATGAATCAAAAGGAAGGATTTGATTGTCCAGGCTGTGCTTGGCCAGATCCTGAAAAACCTTCCAAACTAGGTGAATATTGTGAGAATGGCGCAAAAGCACTTTCTGAAGAAGCGACTAACCAACGAGTAGATGTAGATTTCTTTTCAAAGTATTCTGTAGAAGAGCTCTCCCGATGGACAGATTACCAAATAGGTAAAAGCGGACGTTTAACAGCGCCTATGGTATTGCGTCCTGGCAGTATTTATTATGAGCCTATTTCTTGGGAAGCTGCCTTTGAGTTGATTTCTAAAGAGCTACATGCATTAGATTCTCCAGATGAAGGGATTTTTTATACTTCAGGTAGATCTAGTAATGAAGCTGCATTTCTATATGGTTTATTTGTTCGTGCTTTCGGAACAAACAATATGCCTGATTGTTCTAATATGTGCCACGAATCTAGTGGTGTTGCACTTAATGAAACACTTGGTATTGGTAAAGGCTCTGTAAAGTTAGAAGATTTTGACAAAGCAGAAGTAGTGATGGTAATAGGTCAAAACCCAGGCACCAATCATCCGAGAATGCTTTCGGCACTTCAAAAATGTAAAGAAAACGGAGGTAAAGTAATTACGATAAATCCTTTAGAAGAAGCAGGACTTGTACGCTTTAAAAATCCGCAAGAAATTAAAGGAGTTTTTGCTGGAGGTGAAGCCATTACTGATATTCATCTTCAAGTAAAAATAAATCAAGACGTTGCACTACTAAAGAGTATCATTAAAAAACTCGCTGCCATAGAAAAGAAAGATGGCGGGGTATTTGACCACAGTTTTATAGAGGCGTACACTGAAGGTTATGATGCGCTACTGGCAGACATAGAAAATTATTCTGAAGAAGATCTCATAAAGCGCACTGGCATTGACGAAGCTACTATAGATGAAGTAGTAGCCTTGCTTGCGGCTAAAAATAAAATTATTATTTGTTGGGCAATGGGTTTAACACAACATAAAAATGGTGTGTCAAACATAAAGGAATGTGTGAATTTACTCTTACTTAAAGGTAGTCTTGGAAAAGAAGGAGCTGGTACCTGCCCTGTGCGTGGACATAGTAATGTGCAAGGTGATAGAACTGTTGGTATTATGCATTACGTTTCAAAAGAATTAAATACTGCCATTAAAAAAACCTACGGCTTTACTCCGCCAGAAGAGAAAGGTCTTGATACCGTTCATGCAATAAAAGCGATGCACGAAGGCAAAGCAAAAGTGTTTATCGCTTTGGGGGGTAATTTTGTTTCAGCAGTATCAGATACGGAGTATACCTCAGAAGCATTACAGAATTGCTCATTAACAGTACAGGTCAGTACTAAGCTGAACCGAAGTCATTTAATTACTGGTGAGACAGCCTTAATATTACCTACGTTAGGACGTTCAGAATTAGATAAAAAAGATGGAAAAGCAAGATTTTTTACCGTAGAGAATAGTATGGGTAAGGTTCATCAATCAAAAGGATTACTACCACCAGCTTCTAAAAACCTAAAGAGCGAACCAGAAATTATAGGAGGTATTGCAGATGCTTATTTTAATGGTAAACACCAAGTAGATTGGAAAAATCTAAGTCAAAATTATGAAATGCTTCGTGCTAGTATGGAACAAGTATTTGAAGGTTTTAAAGACATAAATACAAAATCAAAAGGAACTGGATTCTACTTACCAAACAATGTAAGGGAACTAGATTTTAGTAAATTACCCAATGGTAAAGCACAATTCAGTTGTAACCTATTGCCAGAGCACACGTTACAAGACGACGACTTTATATTGATGTCTATTCGTTCTCACGACCAGTTCAATACCACAATCTATGGCCTCAATGATAGATATCGAGGTGTTTTCAATGAGCGTAGAGTTCTTTTTATGAATGAAAATGATATTAAAAAGGAGGATTTGAGAAAATGGAAGTGGTTGACTTAGTAAGCAACTACGATGATAAGGAGCGAATTGCTGTAAAATTTTTGATTATCCCGTATAACATTCCTGAAGGAAATTTAGGAGCCTATTATCCAGAAACGAATGTGCTCATACCTCATAACCAGTATGCAGATAAAAGCTATACGCCCATCAGTAAATCTGTAGTTGTAAAGGTGAGAAAGCACAATGGGTAAGATTTGAAATACAACACACTAATCGATACATTCATGCCATCTGCTATTTTAAATAAGTAGTAGTGTTTACTGCCAATAATAAATACAGAGTTTTCAAAGTATAAAAAACAAAAAAGCCAGAACTAATGTTCTGGCTTTTTGCGCTTTTGCTCCCCCTATTAGCTCAGTATCGAACCGCATTTCACACGTTTTTAGCGATTTATATATTTTTCAGAACCCTCTTAGGCATCGAACCAAAGGGCTTATAAGTAATAGATAAGATTTCTTGACAGGATCTTTGTACCTTTACCAAAGAATTAAATCGATAGATTCTTATTTTAATTTAACCCATTTTGAGATATCTAGCCCCTTATGTTATGAAGAGTTTTCTAGGTCTTCTGTTAGTATATATAGGAATTTTCCCTATGCAAGCACAAGTACAAGATAGTGTTGCGACGGCACTCAAACTTCAAATTGAAACTGCACATTCAGACTCTCTTCGTATTCCTATTCAATTGAAGCTGGCAGAACATTTGTCAAGGGTAGATACTGATGCAGCTAGAACTCTGATTACTGACACCCAAAATAAATTGAATACTAAGGAAGCAACCATCTACTATCAACAGCTACGTGCCAAAATGTTTCAAACGCTTTCTTTGTGTGATGAATTGCAACAAAAATTAATAGCATCATTAAATAACATACAGCAAGCTATAGACATAGCTAGTGGTATAAACGATTCATTAATTTTAGGAAGGTTGTACTTAAATAGAGGGTCCATATCTATAAGTAATAAGGATACCATTAATGGAAAGTATTATTATAGAAAAGCATTCCAGATTCAAAAAAAAATCAATGACACTACTGGAATGGCTAAAAGTTACATCTATCTTGGGGTTTTATACTATACTAATCCTAAACAAATAGATTATGACCCGAAACAAATAGATTCAATGGCTTATTATCTTAATGAAGCAAAGCAATTTGATAAGTCTTTGGAAACAAGAATACATGCCGATGTAAATCTTGCATCCTACTATTTATACAATAAGAAACATGATAAAGCACGTTTAATTTACGAAAGCTTGATTATACCACATAAAAAACTCAAAAATTACCAAGGCTTAAGTCATTGCTTTTCCAACCTAGCCGTCAACTATGCCTTTCAAAAAGAGTTTAATAAATCATTGCAGCTAATGGATAGTGCAATTGTATATTCAAAAATTATAGGTTACAAAAAATTATTATCTGATCAATACTTATCGAGAAGTAGAATAAATAATACTATAGGTGAGTATAAAGCTGCTTATGATGATTTCAAATTGCATAAAGTTTATTTTGACTCTATTAATGATGTAGAAGAAGTAAAACGTTTTACAGAAATTGAGCTTAACTATAAATTTGAAAAAGAAAAGGAGCTAGCAGCGCTAGAACTTAAGAATGAAACAAATAAAAAAAAAATCTATTTAGCTTTTTTTCTAACTGCTCTTTTTGCGGCATTAATTATTCTTTATTTAGTAAGAAAAAATAATAAACAAAAGTTGAATATAGCAGAATTAGAAGTTCTTAAAGCAGATCTCGCTTTAGACAATAGAGAGAAAGAATTGAAGCAAATCTTAGTAGAGAGTTCTGTACGTAAAAATGTTTTAAAACAAACACTAGATCAAGTCAAACAAATTATAGATTTGAAGGGTGATACAGAACGTCGAGCCGCACTAAAAACCTTGTCTGCATTATTACTTTCTGACAAAGCAGAAGATACGGCTGCTTCGGTACTTGAAACGTATCTTGATGAAGTGAGTATTGATTTTAAGGTACTTCTGGATATTCATTACCCAACTTTAAAACCTAAGGAAAAAGAACTCTTATGTCTAATGAAAATGGGATTGAGTAACGCCGAAATTAGTAAATTATTAGGGACTTCAATTGTAGCGATTAAATCAACGCGATATCGTATTCGTAAAAAACTACAAATAGACGCCAAACAAGATATTATACAATATCTAGAAAGTAAAGCAACTTAATTTCAGTAGTATCTTCTAAAATTATTTCTCTTTATATACGCTTTTGCGAAATCGAACTTGTGAGATTAACGAACATTGGGAGAGCGAAGCGTTAAAGAATATACAGGACATATTTGCATTAAATACATATTGAGTACGTATTATGTAAGAGGCGTAAGGCTAATTTTAAGTATATGCAAATCAGTATTTTGAAGTATTATCACGATTTTGCTACCTAGTATTTCTTGGTTTTCAAGTATCACCACAAGTACTTTGTGCTAGACTTTTCACATAGTACTTTCATGAAACCTTCTATTCAGTACACAAAAAGCGGAACAATAAATATTGCATACCAAGTTTTTGGAACAGGGTCTGTTGATCTAGTGTACATTCCAGGTTGGGTGTCAAATATAGATTGGATGTGGGCATGTCCAGAACTGGTATATTTTTTTGAAGAATTAAGTAAAGTAGCACGGGTTATTCTTTTTGACAAAAGAGGGACAGGACTTTCAGACCGGGTGATAGAACTTTCTACTTTAGAAGAACGTATGGAAGATATTAAAGCAGTTATGGATGCTACAAATTCTGAAAAAGCAATCCTGTTTGGACATTCAGAAGGAGGTAGCGTTTCTACATTGTTTAGTGCGACCTATCCCAATCGTGTGAAAGCTCTTATAACCTTTGGCATATTTGCAAAACGTAGATATTCTCCAGAGTATCCATGGGCACCTACAGACGAAGAACGTCAGAAAGTCTATACTATGATTGAAGATAATTGGGGGAGTGGCCAAATGAATTTGGAATCACTCGCTCCTTCAAAAGCAGAAGATGAACAATTTATGAGCTGGCTTGCTAACTACTTTAGGTCAGGTGCCAGTCCAAGAGCTGCAATGAAACTTACTAAGATGAATACAGAAGTTGATATCACTGGAATTCTCAAATATGTGAACGTGCCTACCCTATTAATGCAACGTAGTGGTGATATAGATGTAAAAATAGCCGAAGGACAATATATAGCAGAACGTATAGAAAACGCACGCTTTGTAGAGTTTAATGGTAATGATCATCTTTTTTGGGCAGGTAATATAGAAGAAGTAATAGAAGAAATGATTCTATTTATACATGATATTGTACCAGATCTAGAGCCCAAAAGTAATCTTATTACTGTGTTGTTTGGTCAAGTAGTATCCAGTTCAAAACAATTTTTTAAGTCGGCGTGGCTAGTGGCTATTTTACAAGAATACGGAGGGCGTATTGAGTGTATAAATGATCACCATTTTATAACTACATTTAATGGACCAGGGAAGGCAACAGCCTGTGCCGCGAAGCTTCAGAAATTATTTAAATGTAATAGTATTGAAGCTACATTAGGAGTTTACATGCGTGAAGGAAACCTTAAAGGGGCAAACCCTCCTAATACAATAGATCATTATTATACAAAAGCAATTAATTTACAGTCTCAAATCAATCAGATAATAGTTACTCAAAGTGTAAAACAACTACTTTCTGGAGCAGCTATTGATTTTATCAAAGTAACGTCTATTTTAGATTTTCAGTCTAATACCTTGTGTGACCTTTATATTGGTAAGGCAATAATAGTCAAACATAAAGAAAATACAATTGAGCCTACGACAACTAAAAATGAAACCTTCCTTGAAAAAGTACAGGATATTATATTGGATAATTTAAGTAATCCTGATTTTGGGGTAGATATGCTCACTCAATGCGTAGGCGTTAGTGAAAGACAATTGCAACGAAAATTAAAAGAATTTACAGGAAAATCACCAAGAGAATTTATCATTGAGGCACGTCTTAGTAGGGCAAAGAAACAACTACAATACAAAAATCTCCCTATTGCTGAAATTGCTTTTTTATGCGGCTTTACGAGTCCTTCTTATTTTTCTAAATGCTTCAAAAAAGAATTTGGGATTAATCCTAGAGCTCTTGTAATTGCTTAAAATAGCAGGTGCTATAATGATTAGTATTGTAATGTCGGTTCTTGACAAGTTTTGTGCGGAAGTGTACTATTTTTTAAATACTTCATAAAATATTTTTGTCTGTAAAAATTGGAATGTTATTCAATCACTAGTAAGATTATTTAATCTAGTGAATAGGTAGCAACAGTTTAATTCCTAATATTTATGAAAACAAAGTTACTAGGTATCATTTTTCTGTTTTTTACAACAGTAAACCTCGCTCAAATTTTTACAGTAGATGGTCTAGATTACAATGTTATTTCTATAAACCCTAATGAAGTAGAAATTACTGGCGGTTCAGGTAGTGAAAATTTAATCATACCAGCTAATGTTGAAGATAATGGGATAACCTATAGCGTCACATCTATAGTATTTCGTGCTTTTAGAAACCAGCAAATAATTTCAAGCCTTGTGTTACCAGAAAGTATACGTTCTTTAGGAAATGAAGCTTTTCAAGGTAATCCAGTAACAGAAATTACAGCTTTAGGTACAATACCACCAACTATTGGTGGAGGAACTTTTTCAAATAGGGATAGCATCGTCTTAACGGTACCTTCAGATCATGAAGTAGCATATGTAATAGCAGGATGGACGGGTTTTGTTACTATAAATGGAGTGGTCTTACAGAGTACATTTATAATTGATGGAATTACGTATGCACTTACTTCTGGGGTGCCAAATACTGTAGAAATAATAGATAATATCAATACAGGTGCTATTATAATTCCAGAAATGGTCGCGTTTGGCACTTTTGATTTTAGTGTGACCTCTATTGGTAATAGTGCTTTTAGGAATAGTAATTTAATAAGTGTGATAATAGGAAGCAATGTGACTACTATTAAAAACTTAGCTTTTGCAGAGAATCCTCTATTAAACACCATACAATCAGAAGCAGTTGCTCCACCTACTGTCGGAACAAATGCTATTGGGCAGAGATCTTTAATAGATATAACCGTACCAGTAGGCACAGAACTAGATTATTTAGCAGGAGATTGGACAGGGTTTAAAACTATAAATGGAATTGTACAACCCCTTATAGGTGATACTTTTACTAATAATGAATTGAATTATCAGATTATTTCTTTCAATCCTAATAGAGTAGCGGTAATTGGAACAACAACAACTACCAGTGATTTAATAATTCAAGCTGTGATTTCAGATAGTAATATTACTTTTAATATAACCTCTATCAGAGAGGATGCCTTTAAAGATAATGGTTTGACTAGTGTTATAATTCCAGAAGGAGTGATAGACATACGCAATTCTGCTTTTAGGGATAATAATCTCACTAGTGTGACATTACCCTCTAGTTTGACCAATATAAATGCAGGTGCTTTTAGAAATAATTCCCTTACCAGTATTGTGATTCCTGAAAATGTAACTCATGTTGGCGCTTCTGCTTTTAGGGATAATGTAGATTTAGTTTCTGTCACTTCCAAAAATACCACACCACCAATGCGTGGGACTAATTATTTTGCCAATACAGCACCTGATATCACTCTTTTTGTACCTATTGGTACTATGCAAGATTATTTAGATGCTAATTGGACAGGCTTTAACACCATAGAAGAAATAAACTTTGATATTGTAGTAGCTCCAAAAGTATTTTTACAAGGAGCAGCTATCAATCCTGTCGTAGGTGAAGAAAACTTAATGCGTGATGACCTCAGAGCAAACGATTTATTACCTACAATTTCCCCTTATGGCGATGGCGCTATCGTAGACCCAACGGTTTTTAACACTACGGGCGCTAATGCCATTGTAGACTGGGTATTGATAGAACTACGTGAAGGTTCTGATAACGAAAACACGACGATAATTGC
>CAKZKZ010000055.1 GCA_937124495.1 uncultured Dokdonia sp.
TAGGATTAGATTATGCAACAACAACATCTAAGACTCCGCCAATAGCAAGTACATCATTATTTAATATTGGAGATCAACTCATAAATAACCATAAATTTTATCAAGGAATTGGAAGTAATAACTGGGTAGTAAACAGTGATAAAACAAAAAACAAGGGAAATATTCTTGCAAATGACCCACACTTATATCTAACACTTCCTGAAGCTTTTTATGAAGCACATCTTGTCACAGAAGGATTTAAAGTATATGGTTTTACAATTCCTGGTGTACCTGTTATTGTAAGCGGTCATAATGATAAAATATCTTGGGGAATCACAAATGGAGAATGGGATCTTGTAGATAGATATAAACTTCAGGTAAAAGAAGATAGTCTATATCTTTATGAAGGCAAGTGGATTCCTTTCGAAACCAAAAATTACACCATAAAAATAAAAGGGAAATCAGATTTTATTCAAGAGCATAAAACAACGGTGCAC
The DNA here is from genome assembly GCA_937124495.1 of uncultured Dokdonia sp. Lineage (GTDB taxonomy): Bacteria > Bacteroidota > Bacteroidia > Flavobacteriales > Flavobacteriaceae > Dokdonia. The sequence continues at coordinate 477 of CAKZKZ010000055.1, forward strand.
GGAAAAGTCATTAAAGAAGATAATGATCAGTACTACGCACAACATTGGTATGCAGCGAGCAAAAGTAACTCAGTAAAAGCAATGTATAATGTGATGCAAAGTCAAAATTGGGACGGCTTTACAACAGCATTGCGAGACTATAGTTACCCTCCTCAAAACTTTATATATAGTGACGTACAGGAAAATATCGGAATTGTATGTGCTGGTGAACTTCCCGAAAGAAATATTGATTATATAGGTCAAGTACAAGATGGTACACAAAAATATATTCCAGCCAAGTCTTTAGATACACTTTGGTCTGATTTTAATCCAGATAAAAAATTCTTGTTTTCTGCAAATCAACAACCTATTCAGAATAATGTGTATTTCGGAGCACACGGTTTAAAAGATAATTATAGAGCAAAACGTATCCATTCTTTATTGGACGAAAATGAAAATTGGAAAGTAGAGGAAATTCAGGAAATGCAGATGGATGAAGTAGACCTTTCTTTCAATGATTTTAAAGAATTAATTAGTAATTATACTATAAAAAATGAATACCAAGATATTGTAAAAGAATTGACAAGTTGGGATGGTACGATGAACAATGAAGCAAATCAAGCATTACTTTATGAAGTACTACGCAATGTTTCTATAGAAGAGGCAAAACAATTTGCAAATACCCAATTACAAGTAAACAAAGGACCTTCTTTACGATACTTCTTAAAATATCTAAATGATAAAGAATATACCATCACTGATGGTGGTAATAAACAGGAAATCGTAAATACCATTTTTGCTAAGACAGACTCTACGTTAACAAAGCGTTATGGAGACCAATGGAAAAATGTTACGTACAACACCATGTCTGAATTTACAATAAACAACATCATGTTTATCCCTGGATTAGGAGAAAAAATTGAAGATGTAGGTGGTAATACAAATACCATCAATATCAATTCAGATACTTTTCATCCAGTTTTTAGAGCAGTATATGAAATCAATGATGGAAAAATACAAGCGCAAACAATCATGGCTGGTGGACAAAGTGGTCTTGTTAACTCAAAACACTATAAAGATCAGATTGAGCCTTGGAGAAAAGGAGAGTACAAAAAGGTACAGTTCTCTAGCAGTCCAAATGATTTAAAAAATATTAATAACATTATAAAATTTAAATGATGAAAAAGATTCTTAATTACCTGCCATATATACTTGTAGTACTGATACAATTTCTAGTCAATAATTACACGGTTATACTCGTGTCAATTATAGCAATAGGAGCCATCGCTTCTTTTAGAATTGAACGACAAAAAGTATTTTTAAAGAGTTTTGTGATTGCACTAATTGTTTTTGTAACGGTCTTTCTAGTATACCAATCACGAGTAGATTATGTAAAAGGACTCTTAGTTAACTTAGGACTACCTGGTAGTTTTGTATTGGTTTTATTTCCAGTACTCAATGCTTTAAACACAGCAATATTATTCTTTTTTGGTTACAAAATGGGAACTCTTTTTACTAAGAAAAAAGGCATTTCTAATGAACAACCCCTTGAGGTACTCTAGATGTATAAATAAAGCTTTCTAAGTACCATTATATATTCAGGAATAGTCGGTATGCGCTACACGATACGTGTATTCATAAATACGCTTTCGCGAAAGCATACCATTCAAATATATTTTTAGCGAATAAAGATATAGTGACCATACAGTATTCAATATGATGTATTCATAGTTGATGAAGCTTTTACTTAAGCTTCAAGATCCTTTTATCTGTATTGTACAACATTTTAATTATTAAAAATGAATCAAAATAAATCAAAATGCAGTTGCGCTCAAAGAGGCGTGATGTGCGGACGTAAATTAAGTTTAATAAAACAAGGAAAACTTACTCTTGAAACAGCTTCTAAAGAAATTGTATGTCCTTTGAAAAGCGCATTAAGCTATGCTTCATAAATGGATTGTATATCAAATCTTGATACGCAAGAAAAATAGCTGCAATATTTGGCAACATGCTTTTTTGCCAATGCGACTCAATCAAAAACGACAATAAAGTAAGTATATATTCATTGTATACATTCCTTTATTAGTCGTGTTGATTTGATCTTTCTTTTAAGAAACAATAACATAATAAAGCATTGAGACTATGAATGTAGAATTAGAATATGTGCCAGATATTGCTTTACAAAAAGTAATAGTTCCTGAAGTTTTAGAAATTAAAAAAGATCACATTAATCTATTAGGAACTCAGTTTTTAGTATTAATAGATGAAGAAGGTAATTTTATAAGGATTAAGAATATACTATTGGACAGGGCAAGTTCCTTTAAGTTGACAGAATTACTATGGAACTTTGCTTTTGTTCACCTCACAGTACAACGATCTCGAGGACAATTTGGTCATAGAGAGATAGGCGTTAAAATTAAAAAGATCTTAGACAAAATCCTCAGTAAGCTTATAAGATGTAGGAATTTGTGTGATATAACAATCCTCATTAAGTATATGGAAAGGAAAGGCACACACATCAATAGTTTACTGTAATATAATACCAGTATTTACCCAATTATAACGAACCTAGAAGAACCTACTTGGTTTTTTTACAATCTTTTTTTAATAAAATAGATTCAATACACATGCTATACTAAGCCAGTATTATTAGTTTTCAATACCTACATCTGTAGAGGTTGAAATAAGCATTATAAAGTTTTGAAAAAGTTTAACACAAAACAATACAATAGACATCTAATTTTTATTGTATGGTTTTCTTATACGTATTTATCATGATCACAAAAAACTCAACATACAATGTAGCCTTTAGTGATTTTAAGTCTATCCCTCAGATTGATCTGAGAGAAGATGAATATTATTTATTTCAGTATTCTACAGACGATGACATAGATCAAAGTATTTTAAAGTATTACTTAGAATTTTTGCCTCAAAAATTCAAAGAAGAAGTGCTTAAATATAGAAGATGGGATGACAGGTATAACTGTCTCTTTGGGAAGCTTATGGTGTACATGGGTTCTTATCTATTTGGATATAATTCTTTTATGTTTGAAAAGATTCTTAAGGATAATTACGGAAAACCATACATGGCAGACAGTAATTTTAACTTTAATATTTCTCATAGTGGTAATACCGTTGTATGCGTATTCAGTAAACAAGAAATAGGCATAGACATTGAAGAAATTAACGATATTGAGTTTGACCTCTTTAAAGACGTATTTACTTCTGGCGAGTTAAGTGATATTAAAGCGCAAGGTTTAGATACCTTCTATGAATATTGGACTAAAAAAGAGTCTGTTATTAAAGCAGTGGGTAAAGGGATGTCTATTCCACTTACAGAGATAGAGATACGTCAAGAATCTACGACCTATGAAAATGACACTTGGTACACAGAAAGCTTTAAAATGGATAATAAATATTGTTCAATTACATCAAAAAACAAATTGAGAATGGCTCAAGAAATGCATGTAGTGTTTTAGCTTTTAGCCTGCACTGTGTGGTATATATGCGATGGACTATTCATCACACTTTTTTGTAGTAAATTTTTTCAGAACTAAACAATGATTACAATAGAAAAGCCGATTCGAAAGAATCGGCTTTTCTTATTTCTAAAAATGTCAGGTAGATAATGTACCTCTCATTATTCTTTTTCCAATTCCTTTATATTGTCAGAGTATATACGATCTACTCGCGTTAAAAATGGATCGATAGCCATCATCGTAGGTACGGTTTCTACTTGAATCTTAAGTTGTGTGCTCGCATCTTTTATAACGTGTGATTGCAAGTAAACAGGTGTGTCATTTATACCTAAACTTTTGGGGTGCTTTTTAAATAAACCGATTTGTAATGGTTCATGAATCGCTATTTCCTTTTCTGATCCATCTTCTAATGTCATAAAGCGTTTTGCTTTGACTTCCATTGTAATTTCATACATCCCAGTATCCAACCGTTTATAAGAAGAAGTTCCAATAGATAGATCATAGCGCACAATCTTTTTCATCCATTCATCAACGAGAATATGATACTCTTGGGGAGTTACTTTGTATAATCCATCTAAGAATTCTAAGGTGTGTACACTGTACTCGTGATCTTGCCCATGTTTTTGAGTGAGCGTATGTAATACTTTGTTAAGAGCCTCTTCTCCTATAAGATCACGTAAGGATAACATCACAAGGCTACTTTTCCCATAAGCAAGGTAATTTTCCCTGTCAACAAGATATAACGGAGGCTCTTTTATCTCTGTAAATGTGCGACCTCTAAAATAATTAGTATTAGACGCTTTATTGAGTTCCCAAAGTGCTCCTTTTCCATACATCTTTTCAAGAACAACCCCTTCTGTATACTTTGCAAACCCTTCTACGATAAAACTGGCGCCATCTACATTTTTTGGACTTAAAATCATTCCCCACCATTGATGAGCCACTTCATGAATTGTTCTTTTTGAAACAAGGTTAAATGTTTCCGTATTTCTAATGTCAATGAGGTATAAATTATCTTCGACCATATTAATGAGCCCTGGATGTGCAGCCCCTCCAAAAGGATGGAACGAAGGAATCTCAGCAATTCGTAGGTGATCAAAGGGATAACTTCCAAAATTTGAAATACAATAATCTAACGTTCTTTGAGTACTCGTATTAATAGTTGTGTGATTTATATCGTGGCCAGGATGATAATAATATTCTAAAGAAATACCGTTGTATATATGCTGCTTTAACTCATAATCGGCAGAAAAATAGGCTAAAGACGGAATGTTTTTTTCTGGGAACTTATATTGAAAATAGTTTCTTCCATTGTTTGTCCATTTCTGTTCTAAATTACCGGGTGCGATAGCTATTTGATGATGATCTGTAGAGACTATCGTTTCATAAGTAATATCACCATATTGTGCTTTATTACTATAAAGATGTGCATCTTCCTCAGTTTCTGTTTTTTGTGGCGGAAGCCCTCTTGTTTTACGTTCATGAGGATTAGAAATCTCCATAGATGAACGATATCCCAACGCAGGTTCAAACATATCATGACGCATATAAGTACCATTTTTTACAATCATTCTATCTACGTTATACGGGCTAGATTGTTTTGTGAAACGGTAACGTAACCTTGTGGTCTCTTGAGGAAGAATAGGCGTATGAAACTTAAAAAGATAGGTGCCATATACTGTGTCTTTAAATATGAGTTTTGCTTGATCTATCTGTATTTCAGAAAGTAGTTTGCGCTCTGTGAGAAACAGGTGTGTTACGGGGGCTTTATTTTTATTAACTAATATATAATCTGCATCTATGGTATATTTTTCGACACTAGGATAGATGGCCACTTCAGTTTTTATATCCATATAATGTAGTCTAGGAATAGTGTCATATTTTTTAAACATACGTTCATACTGTTCTGCATAGTCCATTCGGTCATCAGAATTCATGTAAGTGTTTTCTATATGTAATTCATGAAAGAACACAATTCCTGCAATCACAAAGAGGACACATGAGATTCCTAAACCCGCTACTTCCCAACGTTTCCAAGTTTGTAGGTATACGCTTTCGCGAAAGCGGCCACTGCCCACAACCCCTCGTTTCCAGAATTTAAGAGAAAGTACCGATAAGATGGCTCCAAAAGCGATCCAATAAATAGCATACTGATGAAAAGCCGAAGCTTGTATAGCATATCCAGCCATGTTAGAATATACAGGAACGGGCATATATCCAACTCGTAACATAGGATGCTCTATACCAATATTAGCAGAAAGAGATGTACCTAAAAATAAAAGGATACATCCAGTAATACCCATACCTAGATATTTGCTTTTTACAACACTTTGTATAAAAATGGAGATCATCGCAGCGACAAGTAATGTTGCCCCATAGTGATAAAAAACAGTGAGATATTGTGCTATTTCTAGATCTGTATACCCATTGAACAACTGAAAAAGTATACAAACAATAACCACAGTAGCTATAAGTAGTATGGGAACCAGTGCCAGTGCAGTAAGTTTTGATAAAAAGAAAACCCAATTTAAGGTAGGAGAGGTGTGTAAGATGCTATCAAATTTTTGATCTCTAGCTTTCCATAATAACTCCCCTCCATAAAAAACAATGAGAATAAGACTCAGAATAGGAACTAATTCCATCACAATCTCAAGCAGTAAGTTGGTGTAAGGATACCAACTATCTCCATAAGAACCTCCTTCAAAAATTCTTGAATATATTTCCAATATGGAAGTTCCAAATAGGGTGAGTATAACTGCAAGAAATGGCAGACTTTTAAAAATACCTTTGATGTCAATACGTAGTGAAGACCCAAAAGCAATCCATTGCGATATCCGATTCGTTTGACTTACTACAGGAATATATGGTTTTGGAGCTGTCTGAAGCGCCTGTTTTTTTTGTTTCTTTTTAACTTTTTGCGATGATTTTCTAAAGGAAAATAATCGGTATATAACACCTAATAGTAGACAAGAAAACCCTAACCAAAGTATTCTATTCCATGCATATGAGTTAGAAAAAGAAAGCATTAACGTGCTCTTGTCAAATGGAGTCCAGAATTGAGTATGTTCAAAAAGTGTGGCCACTGCAAATGGATCTATCAAGGCCGCTATGTACATGCTTTCTGGAGAAGCAGGTATAGAGGATGCCATAATAGGAGAGTTAGAGTAAAATGCTGTGATAAAATAAAATATGTAGATGAGTACAGCACTGGCATAGGTCGCTAGATTACTTTTTGATAAGATACTTACTGAAAAAATAAGGGAGGTGCAGATAAAAATATTCGGAACTACAATTACAAAAAAGACCCATACGTACCTACTTAGTTGAAAAGAAGCTATTCGATTAGGGTCTAAATCTGAAATAGATACACCCATCCAAAATCCAGGTAAAAAAAGACTAAATCCTAAAACACTGAATAGAAAAATACCTATAAACCGACTCCAGTAGAAATACTTTTTCTGTAATGAAGTAGTATAAATCAAGGACTCCATTTGATATTTTTTATCTCGAATCACACCACTTATTGCAAAAAACATAATGATAAAAACACATCCTAATGAAGAGATGGTTGTGAAGTAACTTATTTGATATGCTGAATTATAATCTACTTGAGCAGGGGCTTGTCCAATACCTCCCTGGAAAAAACCTAAGGCAAAGAAAAGGAGCATAAAGATGGGGAGTGCACGTTGCTTGGATTGATATAAAATCTCGAAGCGTAGTAATTTCTGTAACATATTATTCGTTTTTTAATAAATGATGATGATGCATTTGAGCAAAATAGTAATCTTCTAATCCAGCGTGTACCCGCTTAAAATCTGGAGATGGGAGTGTGTCTGATAGTACGCGTATTTGAGTTTCGCCAGCTACAAGTCGTGTAGAAATTACTTGATGCTTATTTGTATACTCAGCGAGTTGTTCTTTAGGAATAATCTTACTCCATACACGATCTGATAGTGTCTGTATAAGTGATGGTGGATGTCCTTTTGCAATGATTTTACCTTCGGCTAGAATGGCGATCTGTGTACATAGTTCTTGTACATCCTCTACAATATGTGTAGATAATAATACAATTACGTTTTGACCAATTTCGCTCAATAGATTTAGAAAACGATGACGTTCTTCAGGATCAAGTCCTGCTGTAGGCTCATCTACAATGATAAGTTGTGGGTTTGCAAGTAAGGCTTGAGCAATCCCAAAGCGTTGTTTCATACCGCCAGAGAACGTATGTACCGCTTTTTTTCTGTGTTGATACAAGTTTGTTTGTTGTAATAAAGCTTCAACTTGAATCTTACGTTCCTTCTTATTGATAATGCCTTTTAAAATGGCTAAGTGTTCTAATAGTTTTTGAGCAGATATTTTAGGATATACGCCAAATTCTTGCGGTAAATAACCAAGGTGTTTACGTATCTCTTGAGGAAACGTACTAATATTTGTAGCATTAAACTCAATAGTACCTTCAGATGGTTTTTGAAGCGCAGCTATTGTTCTCATTAAACTAGACTTACCGGCACCATTTGCACCTAGTAAGCCAAACATCCCATTGGTAATCGTAAGATTTATATCCTGTAATGCTTCGACACCATTTGGGTATATTTTAGAGAGGTTGTTGATTGTGAGTGTATTCATCGTTTTTTGATTTTAATACGAATCTATTTTTGAAATAGCAGACCTACTAATAAAGATGACTTCTGTAAAGCTTTTGAGAACACACAACCTCAGAAAGAGCATCAACAGAACTTTATGTGAAAAATAATGTCGTTTGTGGGTGTATACATGCTATTTGTCAATTAGTTTGTTTGGCTAGGTAGACTACTGTAGTTTTGGAGTATGATAGCATTTATAAAAAAATATAAAGTCTTTGGAATAGGTGCCATTATTGTGGGTGTAGTCACCTGGTTTTTGGCATACATTGATTTTATACGAATTCCAAAAAATGAACCCCTAGAAGCACTCTGGATTTTTGGAATTTGGTGGCTTGTGATTTCTTTTGCTTTGTACTACGCTAGATCTCTTAAAAAGAAAAAAGTACTATTTGTAAAGATGTTTATTCTGTTTGTAATCATGTGTATGATATTTGGAGCAGATACGTATTTTAATACTCCAGACCATCCTATTGTCATTATTCTGATTGTATTATTTTGGTTAGGTGTTTTTTATCTTTTCTTTCCCACTTTCTTTATAAAGTATCGTGTGTTTATCCTTTCTGTATATGGATTGATTATTGCCTATTTTTTATATATACGGATCGATGAGAATTATCGAGAACTGTATCATCAGAAGGCGATTAATTTATTAATCATACCTATTCCTGTATTTTTTACTGTTTGGCTTTATGAGCAATGGAAATGGTTTAATACCTTAAAGTCAGAAAAAGCCAAGGCCGAGTTAGAATTACTTAAAAACCAAGTGAATCCGCACTTCTTTTTTAATACATTAAACAACTTATATGCGCTTACAGTAAAACATTCTGATAAAGCTCCTGAAGTAATCTTAAAACTCTCAGAAATGATGAGATACACGATATATGAAGGGAAAAATGATCGCGTACTTCTTTTAGAAGAAATAACCTATCTAGAGAATTATATAGCCTTACATGAAATAAGGCATCATAAAAATGTACATATACAATTTGAACATTCGATTTTGCCGGAAGATAAGATAGCTCCCTTGTTATTTATTATCTTGTTAGAAAATGCGTTTAAGCATGGGGTAGAAAAACTGACAAACGATGCGTATGTAAACATTAAATTACACAGTGATATAAAAGGCATATATTTTTCAATAGAAAACAATTATGAATCTGATACAGAACAAAAAGAAAAAGGCATCGGATTGGAAAATTTAAAACGTAGATTATTATTGATATATCCAGATGCTCATACATTAACCATTCATCAAAAGCCATCAACATACAGCGTTGATTTAATACTCAAGAAACAATGATTACATACATCATCATAGATGACGAGCCATTAGCTCATGAAATTATAGAAGAGTTTGGTAGTATGTTGCCGCATTTAGAGCTTAAAAAAAATTGCTATAATGCATTAGAAGCAATGCAATTTTTGAACAAAGAATCGGTAGATCTTATGTTTTTAGACATCAATATGCCAAAACTTACAGGCTTTGAGTTTTTGAAAACGCTGACCAATCCGCCTAAAGTGATTGTAACGACAGCCTATAAGGAGTATGCATTAGAGGGCTATGAATTAAATATTTCTGACTATTTATTAAAACCATATCGTTTTGAACGTTTTGTAAAAGCGATAAATAAAGCGATTGGTGCTCAGCTACAAAAAAACAATACTACAGATGCATCAAGCGAGACTATCCGTTTTTTTGTAAAAGGAGATAAAAAATACCATCAAATTAAATCGGAAGAAATCTTGTCTATAGAGGCTTATGGTAATTATACTAAAATCTATTTTCCAGAAGAATGCATTATAAGTCATGAGAGTATTTCATATTATGAACAGATACTTCCGATATCTCAATTTTTAAGAGTACATAAATCATTTATCATTGCGATCGATAAAATAAAACACATTGAAGGGAATATGATTTGGGTATCTAACCATAAAATACCTATTGGACGGACGTACAAAAGTGTTGTAAATAAATTGTATCAATCTTGAGTACGCTTTCGCGAAAGCGTAAAAAGCTTTTTTAAAATAGTAAACATATTATCCTATCAGAAGACATTCATTCCATTTGGTTTTAAAAGGCGCTAAATAGGAAATGATAGATAATCCTATGCCTGCAATACCTTCTAAGATGTTTGTTTCTGTTTTCCATCCTGATTCTTCTCCTGCTTTCCATTGCATATATCCTGCATATCCTTCTTTATGTGTTGCCATCTCAAGAGCTTGATCTATCCAAAAATCTGCTGCTTCTTTAAATATGGGGTCATTGGTTTCTTGATACATATAGTGGTATATATGCATAATCCCATAGGCACCGTGGCATAGTCCAGCATCTATCACCTTTGCTTCCTTACGATCTTTTCTAGATGCAGAGCGCTTTAATACATCTATGGCGCTTTTACTAAGGGGTGTATTCTTTAAAGCTATACCTGCTCTCCATAAAGAAATTCCTACTCCTAAATCGCCATAACACCATGCTAATCGGGTGTTCTTACTTTGGATATGATCTATAGTTACCCAATTTGGAAAAAACGATGTACAAGAAGCATCTTCACTTTTTAAACGCATGATGTAGTGTACAGATTCTTCTAATAATTCTTTTCCAGAAGCATGAAAATCATCATACATAACCAATCTAGATAAGAAATTAATGATACTTGACATTCCATGAGATAAACTGAGGTTATACCCTTTAAGTCCTTCTTCTATTATTAAAACAGATTCCCATCGAGCTCCATCTTTATCTTTTAATGAGGATGCGTCAAGTGATACTATGATCTCTAATAAAACGTCTTTATATTTCTTTTTTAATACGATTGATTCCGTACTCTGGTATCTTTTTAAGAAGTAATATCCAATGCCTAATACACCGTGTAGAAAATCATAAAAAACAATATTATCTTCTTGTCTTTGTATAGAATCGATTAAGAAATCATCGAGCTGAGATAGTAATAGATCTGTGTCTAGGTCTATAAACTTTTCTTTTTTTAAAAACTCTATAGCCCAAGCTGCTCCAGCAATACCTCCGCAATAGGTATGATAGATATATCCATTATTTATTTTTTCTATAATCCATGATAAGATATCTGCGCCTACATCTTTATGATGTTCTTTTTGTAAAAATTGAGCATAGTAAAACTGAAAAATAGCGATTCCAGAAACACCAGATAAAACGCCTATATCTGTACTGTTTTGATATTCATCTCTGAGGATGCGATCTATTTCTTTAAGTTTTTCTCGTAGGTAATATTCTTTATTCATTTTAAATGTATATGATAGAAAAGTCAAGTTTGTATGCTCTGTTATGAGAAATACAAAGAGAAATAATCTCCCCATTTATTCATGAGGAGATTATATGTCTATACGATAAAAAGAGCACCCACTTTTAGATTACTTTTAATGTATAGACAAGGGGTGTTAACAGCATTCACCGCAATTTGTGACACAGGTATTTGCCGTTGGACAAAACGGATCTATAGAGTTACACACTCTAGCCGGTATTGTCTCTGTATTAGATCCAACAGCACCACCATTAGTACTTCCTAAGTTTAAACTACTGATGACTTCTTTTTCAAACTGTAAGTTTTTTATTGATTTTATTTTTTTCATGATATTTATATTTAAAAGTTTACCTACTCTATAATTAAAAGGTTTTCGGTTTCCCCTTGTTACACCAATTTTAAATTTTAAGTGGTGTTATATTGATTGTTAACAATACATTGATATCACTAACAAGGTAGTACAGAATAGAGGGAGTCAAAAACAAAACCCCCTAATTTTAAATAAATTTAGGGGGTTAAAAAGAGGCTTGTCTATGAATACGATGTCGTATTCAGATAACCAGTTAATCGATACTTATAGTAGGATCAGGTTTACAATGGTCAATTGATTCTCGTATGTCTGTGATGACACAATCACCTCCATTAATTTGTTTCATAAAATCCTGACTGATCGTAGCAATAGTCACCTTTTTTAAATCGATTTTTTTGTTTTTTTGTTTTTTCATGATGAATGTTTTTTGTTTACTCTTACTCTATTTCTGGTTTTCAGAATCCCCATATTTATACTATTAAATGTACTCTTTGCATAGATTAATTCATAATCTAACTACCTAATATTAAATAAATTCAGGTGCTGAAAAGAGTAAGGTATTATAGGGAGCTACTTTTTAAAAGAAACGTGCTTTTAAAGGAGAATTGATCATGAAATAGATTCAAAATGAATGTGGTATATACGTTTTGAATCGGTGTTGGGTATGGAAGATTATTCTTTACTCTCGCTAGGTGTTTTAACAATTGGGTTTAATTTATCGAGTTGTTTAATATAATAGGAAGGATATAAATCTGTTTTAGATTTGAAGTGTTTTGCAAAGGAATGGTCACATTTATAACCTAACTCAGTAGCAATTGAGGTCACAGAGAATGATCTAAATTGCTTATCGTCTTTTAACCTTTTCAAGGCATAATTGATCCTTAAATCATTGATGTAATCACTAAAACTTTTTTCTTTATGTGTATTAATAATTTTAGATAGATACGTAATATTTGTTTTGACTTTTTTAGCAATGGTTCTTAAGCTACAATCAGATCGTAAGAAGAACTCTTGTTGCTCTAGTTTGTCTAAGCCTTTTAATATTCTTTCTAGTTTTTTATCATTGATGACAATTTCTTTGGTCGTCTCTTTTGTCGTTTTAGGTATGATTGTTTTTTGAGATTCTAAGTGGGATATTTTATTAATTAAGTTGTTGAATAACGCTTTGTTTGAATACTGTTTTTTGAAATAAGTAAATACAATAAAAAGTAAAGCTATTGAAATAACGATCATTATGATCATACTGTATTTTGCTTTTTGCTCACTTTGTTCTTTGTTTGACTTTAAAAGTGTAATCTCATCTTTAAATTCTTGAGTCTCTTTTTCATAAATCTTGGTAACGATTTTGTTTTTGTCTTCCTTTGATTCATTTTGTAAACGTGTATATTCATCATACCAATATAAGGCGTTGTCTGCCTGATCAGTTTTCTGATATGCCTTTGCTATGAGAAAATACGTATTTAGAAGGTATGTCTCTTTTGATTTTTCTTTTTTTGGTAAATCTATATTTTTTTGCAAATACGTAATTGCTTTATCATAATCTTCTTGATTGTGAAAACAACTAGCAATAAAGTAATTGGTATATATATATTGATTAAAACTATTTTTAATTTGATTTGTGTCTAATAAGTTTTTGGCCTTAAAAAGATAATCGAAAGCTTTGTCATACGCTTCTTTCTCATGAAATACAATGCCTTTTTTAATCCATAAATCTACCGTTCCTAATGTATACTCTATAGAATCACTAATTTTTAGTCCTTTATCTGCATAGTATATCACAGAGTCATATACTTTTAAATCTAGGTAGGTCTCGCTTATAACAGTTAGGTTGTTTACATGATTTTCTCTGTTTTTATCGGAGGTTTTATCAATAAAACGTAAAGCGTATAAAGATTTTTGTAATGCTTCTTTAAACTGCCCCATTCTTCTATAAATAATGGCAATATTCGTATAAGCAATAAATTCAAAATCGATATTTCCTTGTTTTTGAGATAACTCTAGAAAAGCATAATAAAAGTCAAGTGCATGCGCATCTTCTCCTAATAATTTATAGGCGTTTCCTATATTTAAATAAATAACATTTAATAAATTGGTGTCTTTTGGTTCTTTAGCAACTTCAATAACTTTAGTAAAGTATTGGATAGCTTTCTTATAATTTGTATCATCATAAAAATGAAATGCTATGCGATAGTACTGTTTTGCAATAGTTTCATCTTTATCTGGATTGTTTAAAAGAGTTTTTTCGTATACAGATAATTCTTGAGATTCTGAAGCTGTAATACGTTCTATTAATTCTTTAGGAGTATTATTATTTAGACTATCGGGTATAATAAATGTTGTTTCTTGTGCGCGTATAGAAGATGTCACAAAAGTGAACACAGTGATCAGGTATATAGATAGCAATGATTTTAAATGAGCCTTCATTTTTTAATGAATAGATTGTCTATCCTTAAAAATAATAATTACTTTTTTAATAGAATGCTGATTGCTAGCTTAATATGTTATTGACTTTACCTGTCTATACAGGTTGATGAGTAGATGATGAATTGATATACGCTTTCGCGAAAGCGTATAAAGAAATACTCTAAAAAGGAATAATAAATATTCTTTTTTATCAATGCGCCTCGATATAGTTATTAAAATGAAAAGATGTGAGTTCTAATGAAAAACATTAAAATCACTTTAATTCTTTTAAAAGATGAGTAGCTTCCTGATGTTTAAAGTAAGTAGGGTTTGCTGCGATAACTTCTAAAACCTGTATACAATTCTCTTTTTGTTCTTGTTTTAAAAATACTAAAGATTTATACCAATATCCTTTATGAAAATCGATAGCATTACTTAGGATTAATGCATCAAAAGCTGCTATTGCTTTGTCATAAGATGCCATTTCCATATAAGATACTCCTTGATACAGCAGCACTTGCGAGGTTGCATTATTTGATGTTTTAAGTAAGACTTCTGCACGCTGTATAACCTCTTGATAGTCTTTAGCCTTAAAACTACGTTCTAGTGCTATAACAGCATCTTCGTTTGCTCCTTTTACAGTAAGTGAAGGCAGATCATCCCAATTATTGTATTGATCATATAAAGAGGGTAGGTCATCATTTTTAGGGTACAATAAAAAAGCAGCAATTAATAAGATCGCCGCTGCAGACGTAATTAAAGGTCTCAACCAATATCTTCTTATTTGAGGCGAATCTTCTTTTTGTCTTTGTCTCCATGTTTTTAATTTTTCAGAAAACTCCTTAGTTTCTGTAGACTGAAATTGAGCAATTTCCTTTTTTAATATGCTAAGTTCTCCCTTAAAGTGTATCCATCCTTCTTCACTATTTATAAGATCTAAGTCTCTATAAAGATCTACCCACTCTCTAAGGGAAGATGATGTCTTTAAACGTGCTTCAAAGGCAAGTAATTCTTCCTTTGTCAGTTCATTATTAAAATAACGTTCTATATTTCTATATTCTTGTTCATCTTTCTCCATAATCAATGTTTGAGGCGTCTGTATCTTTTATCTTTTTTAACGAGTTGTATCAGCCTAGCCTTGCATTTGAAAACACGTTGCCTTGCAACTCCTTCAGATGCATATCCTAATGCAATCATAATATCACGATAAGGAATTTTATTAAACACCTTATGTAATAAAGTCTTACAATTATCAGATAGCTCATTAAATTTTTCTTTATATAAATCCCACTGACTTTGTTCTAGAGAAAAAGTAGCGAGATCTACACTTTCATCTACAAGAGTATCTAAAGGATGATCTGTTACCCTATTTTTTGAACATTCTCTTCTCCAGAGATTTTTACAAACGGTAAAAAGATAGTTTTCAAAAGATTGTATCTGTAACTCCTCATTTTTTAATTTTACAAAAAGGAGTGTTAATGCATTTTGAAAAATATCTTCAGCGATTACTTTAGATCCATTATGACTTACAATATAACGTTGTATTTTGGGAAAAGATCTAGTATATATTTTTTTGAAAGCACTTGGATTTCCATCTAAGAAATCTTGAATAAACGGATCATTTGGTTTTTCCATATAATAAATGCCCTGTTATGGATCGATTAAATTTACTTAAAAAATGATAGGCACCAAAATTTATAAAAATGGATGTGTATTATACACCTTATAAATAGCCAATTTGCTTTTAGTCTTGATATTATATAAAATTTCTCATAAAATAGGGTAACACTTTTTTGAATTATGCTCTTTAAGTTGAATTGATTCGTAAAGGCGGTATCTGAAAAGCCTAAAATGAGTAAGGGGAAACAATAATAAAGCAATATGAAAGATAATTGAAAGATAGTATAATACAAGTCTGAGACTATCTCGGACTACATTTAAAAAATCCTAAACCTAATTATTAAAACAATAAATTATGAAAAAAGTATTTATGCTAATGGCATTCATGACCCTAATTGTGGGTTGCCAAGTTGAAGAAATACATGAAGAATCTATAGAAAGTGAAAATTTATCTATAGAAAATAATAAAAAGGGAGCCGTTAACGCTGGATATCCCAATAATGAAATAGTTGTTCAGTATGATACATCGCTTACTGACATACAAAAACAAGCAATGAGAACGCTTTATAAAGTAACTTCTTATAAGAAATGTGAGTGTGCAGATCCAACACTTGAATTATGGCAATACGAAATTGATGATAATGGATTCCTTCCCGGTGGCTCGCACATAGAAGAAGTAGTGCGCGGTGCCAAAGATAATTCAGGATTAGAAGGAGTAGAATTTAATAACTCTATAGAACACATGGGGG
>CAKZKZ010000056.1 GCA_937124495.1 uncultured Dokdonia sp.
AGACAAACGACACAAAACGATAATTGTGAATGAAATTTTGCGGTTGTATTTTTGTTTTTTGCTGATAATAGAAAGCTTTGCTGTAATGTTGTTTAGCATCTGTGTGTTTTTTCATTTTGTTGAATTTTTTACCTTCTTCAAAATGATAGGCAGACAACCTAGTTCTAATTCTATTCAAAATAATAGAATTATTTTCTTTGTGGAAAGCTCTATCGGATTCTATGCTTTTATAAATAATATAAGATATTGAATCTCTAACATTTTTGTGACTTAATAAGATTGCTCCAGTTTTTTCTTGAGATTTGTAGAATTCAAGTTTTGTAAAATAATCACTCAATATTTCTGGATATAATTGAATGGTTATTTTGTTTTTTTCATCTCTAATATATTTATTGAAAGTTGATTTATCACTTATTGACAAACTCTCAATTATTGTTTTATTCACAGTTTTGTGTTTGTCAATGCTGCCTAGTTTATATAGTATTATAGAATATAATTGTTTAAATCTTAAACTATTTTCATTACCAATTAGAGCATATTTAATAAATTTTGAAGCCTTAATTAATGCTTCTGTTTGTTTCTTTAATTTAACTGTTTTTGATTGATTAAAATTGGAAAATTTGTAATAATTACTAGATATTGCAAAAAATAAAGAAGATGTACTCCTGTTAATCAAATTAAAATCTATGATGTGCTGTAACACATTCTCACATTCATTAAATTCTTTTAGAATAAAATAGTAATTAAATTTAAGTGTATATAATTTATCATTAAGTGGAAATCTTTTTATTAGAACATTTAATTGATTGATAAGAAATTTATGAGGATTTTTATATTTTTTTAAAGTTTTAAATTTATCATTAATTGATTCTAATATTTTTTCTGATAAAGGTTTGTTATACTGACTAATTGCGCTATGATAAATAATATTTACTTTATTACTAGAATCTTTATTACTATTTATTTCAATGAGAATTTCTTTACTTCTTTCTTTATTATTTACAGAATATAGGTAAATTGAAAAACTTAGTTTTCTGTATAAACCATTATAGTTTTTTATAGATTTTTCATAGTTATAAATATTATTACTAATTGAATCAATTTCTGATTTTGCAACTTCAAAATACCCTATTTGCTTTGTTCTAAAATCATCTATAGAGTGTAAGTTTATATATACCTCAGTTCTATTTTTCTC
Source organism: uncultured Dokdonia sp. (assembly GCA_937124495.1). Classification (GTDB taxonomy): domain Bacteria; phylum Bacteroidota; class Bacteroidia; order Flavobacteriales; family Flavobacteriaceae; genus Dokdonia. Next base: position 1,196 of record CAKZKZ010000056.1, read on the forward strand.
TTTGAGATTAATTTTCAATAAGTATAAATGTGCATTATTCTTTTCATTGGTTTTTAGGAGAGTATGTAATTTTTTAGTGCAAGTGTCAAATTCTCCTATTTCATAATAACATTTGGCAATGTATAAACTGATTTTTGAATCTTTTTTTAAAGCAAGGGATTGTTTGAATAAAATAATTGCTCTCCTTATATCTACTTTATCAGAAAAAGAAATTGAAGTTTGTTTATTCTTAAAATAATCGTCTAACTTTTCTGAGAAATCAGTTTTGTTTCTATGAAATAAATGCTTGGCAAAGTTTGAGTATACAATAGCTTTTTGATTATCATCTTTAGAAAAATCTTCACTTTTTTTAAGTAAAATATCAAAAAATATATCGTCGTCTGGTGTTAATTTAAGCTGCTGTTGATGTAAAAATGACAAAAACCCATCTTCATAGTTATAGACTTTTCTGTTTTTTATTAAAGCATTTATTAATTTACCTGCTTGAATATGTTTTTTGTTTTTTAAACATAATAGTACATATTGCGAAATGTTTTTAGTGAATCTAGGGAAGTTATTGTGAAATGGTGTTTCTATAAAATAATTATTGAAAATTTTCAATGACTTTATTTCGTTATATTTACTAAGAGATAAAGCATATAAATCATAGCTATTAATCCATTTACTAGTTATTTTATTATAATAAGATTTCGCTTGAAACCAATTTCCTATATCACAGTATAGATTACCTATTTTCTTATATAGGAAGTCAATATTATCTTCTGTATGGTTTTCTTTTAAAAATGAATTAATATAATCAAAAGCATTTTGGTGCATTCCTTTTTTCTTATAGTAATCTAACCACAAGTCCGCTAATTGAAATTTATTGAAATTTGTTTTACTCAGTAGAGTAATTTCTTTTGTAGCTTTTTCAATGTCATTTTTAATGTAAAAATTAACTAATGCTTTCTTAAGTAAGTCATTATTATAAATAATTTTTGAAACCTGTAATAGTACATTCTCACTTTTGTTAATTTTACCTTCCTTATTTAAACTAATGGACAAGTCTTTAATAATACTCTGCAACGTCGTCGCATTTTTAGATTCTCCGTATTCTATTTTGTATGCAATTGTGTCTTCAAATTTCTGCCAAAAACTAGAACTTTCATAAAATGGTATCTCTGTTTTTTTATCAATTATAAAGTCTTTAAATAGTTTAATTGCTTTTTTAGTCTCATTATTTTCTTTATAATAAATAGCTAAATTAAAGCGAGCTTTTGTGTTAGGTCGATTAAATAGATCTATTACTTTTTGATAAATCTCATTGGCTTTTTCTATGTTTCCTAATTTTCTTTCTTTTTCTGCCCAACCAATAAAAAAACCAGATAAATTATTTTCAGAATTCTTTTCAAGAAGATCGATACAGGAAAGAAAATTATCTCTCATTAATTCATAATTTCCTTTTTCATAATAGTAAAGAGCTAAAAGTCTATATAATAATGTTTTTTTTTCTGAAGAAGGAAATTTGTCAGACTCTATTAAATATTCAACATTATGTGAGAAGTCTTTAAAAATCGAATAGAAATACTTTTGCTTAAGTGTTAATTCTCTAAATAGTAGGTATTCATTTTGAATTGTTGAATTACAATTAATGAGTATATTTCTAATTATAGTATCATCATCATACAGTTCGTAAGTATCTGTTTTACTTTTTCCAATATTGTTTAATTCAATAAAAAAACCATTTTTATTATCTCCACTAATATAAACACCTATTTCATTTTCTTTTTTTGAAATTTTATTTTCAATTAAAGTCCATTCTTTTGTGTGTAATTTTTTTATCAGTGAAATAGGAATCTTGAATATATATCTTTTATCGCTTAAATGAGTGTTTTGTGGATTTAATGAATTGATTAATGATACAGAACTAAAGATTTCATTTACTTCAATTAATTCATTACTAAAATATGTGTTAAGTCTTTTAGAATTTTCTATAATATCTTTAATTATCTTTCGAGCAATTTTTTTAATATCAGTTTTAGAGTTATGTGTAGTGTACGTAGAAGTTGAATTGAATTTTGGGAATATTTCTTTTTTAAACTCCTTTAACTCATTTGAATCGTTTTCAGAACAGAAATTGTCTTTTTCTGTGTGTTTTCCAATGTAATACGGTAAAATTTTAATTTTATTTTTTACAGCTTCTTTATACTCTAAATGTGTAATTGAAATTTTTTCGTTTTCTGGAATACTTTTGCTGTAAGTGTCTCCGACAAAAACAACCATCATAGCAGAATTATTTACTGAATCCATTGACCTATTCAGAGCGGTTCTATAATCAGCTTTGCCATCGTTCAAATCAATTAATTCAATTTTAGAAAGCTTGAATTCAATAAAATCTTCAAATTTTTTTGTTAAAATCTCTCTTAAGTTTTCGAATTCTTTAAATCTAGAAGCTAAAAATATTTTCATAAATTACATTTAGTCGAGTGTTGGCTAAAAAAAACTCTTTTGATTTTTTCAGTGTTGGTTTATGTGTCAGCAAAAAAACAAATGTGCTGTTTGAATGATTGGTTCTTTAGTTCAAATGTTTATTACAGTTTTCTGGATTACTCAGAACTTGAATATATAAACAATTAAAAGTAGTATAAATAATGCTAATAGTCTAATAAACAGTATTTAGAAAAAAATACTGTATTTATTTTTAAAAATATAATATCCATAGATTAGACAGGTAAGAGCCTTTCATAAACACAAAAAAAGGCTATCTCTCCAGATAGCCTTTTCATCAATATAATTTCCCCTATAAGTAACAAATCATTATAAAAACTATATTGATACACAGGCTATACAATTCTAATTCACCCCTTATTAATCATGAATTAAGTTAGTAAGAAGAAGCCTGTTATTATGTAATTGCTTTCGCGAAAGCGTATACTTTAAAACCCCTAAAAGTATATATCATTTAGAAATAGCATTCTACTCCTGAGTCATTAATATTCAATGTAGGCGCTTCTGATGACGAACAAAAACGCGTCGTATTATTTCCATCGGGTGCCACTATAGACACAATAATGGCAAATGTTTTTGTGCATCCAGGTGCAGGATCATTAATTAATTCTGCATTTAACGGAATCACTCCCCTATTTTTAGGTTTATCTAGAATACCTTGTACAATCTCTGTGACATTACAAGCTGGTCTTGTAGAAGATCCTGGTGTATCCCAAGAATAAATGGCTGAATGTACTTTGTATCTATATGCTCCCATAATCATTAGTAATAAATCAGTTGTTTTTGATTTCTGTAATAAAAGTAGATAAGAAGAGGCTTCACAAGTAGAAAAATGTCATCAAAGCACATTTTTTATGCATGAACGAGGAATACGATGTCATGAGAAAAGTATGCTTAAACCGTAATCATTAAACCAAAAACACGTAATCATCAATATCAGGTTTTTGTTTCCCCGACCCTAAAGGGAGCAAAAATTCTCTATAATTAGATTTTTCTTAGAATACGTCACCCTTTAGGGTCGGGGAAAAACGGATTCGTCTTTAAAAAAATATCATTCAGATGTGTACAAAATAGAGTAATACTCTAAAATAGAACACTACTCTATTTTTGAAATACGATGTGTATATAAGTATGATTTAGGTAGTAGGTAATATAATACCTCCCTCAATCCCTTACTTCGGCAGGTGTCAGACTGAACTTCTCAAAGTGATAAGCAAATCGCCTTTCTAGGAGGGAAGCTCAAAAAATAATAGTAAACAACGAGGAGAGAGAAAAACGGATTTGTCTTTATTGTGGTTGATATTATCTTTGTTTTTCACCTTTTAGCTAAGTGCTAATGACTAATAGCTACAAGCTTACCGCAGCGTGCGCATTCTTTTGACAATATCCTTGTAGGTATCGCTTAGTGTGACTTTATGATTACCCGTTAATAAAATCAGATTATCTGCAAGGATGATTTCTTCTATCTTTTCGATATTAGCGATGTAGTTTCTGTGTGTACGACAAAAGATGGTATTATCTAATAATTTCAAAATTTTGGTGAGTGATATAAGAATCACAAACTTTTCTTTTTCTGTAATGATATTACAGTACTTCTCCTCTACTTCTATGTAGATGATCTCTTTGATTTGCACTTTCTTGAGTGATTTCCCTTTCTTTATAAAAAGATACTCTTCACTAATCACCGTATCTTCCTCATCTCCTAAAAACACATCTTGTTGCGCATAAAATTTTTCGACAGCCATTTCTATAGCATATAACAATTCCAATTCATTAAAAGGCTTCATTAAGTAGCTAAAAGGCTGTGTTAGTTTTGCTCTCTCAAAAATCTGACGATCTGTTGAACTGGTTAAAAACACAAAGGGTTTTGACGCATTAGGAACGGCATTAATCGTTTCGGCAAAAGCAATGCCATCAGGAACGCCGTTTAGAAAAATATCGATAATCGCTATATCTATTTTTTGACCACTATAAAATAAGGCGAGTGCTTCTTTAAGATTTGTGGCAACACCTACCACTGCATAATTATTTTCTTCTAATGTACTTATCAATCTATCACTCTGAGCAGGAGTATCTTCTATTATAAGTACATTGATTTTATCCATTGGGAGCAATTTTAGATAAAGATACAATCATTTTTGTACCTTTTCCTAACGTACTTTCTATAAAAAAAACACCATTATTTTTTTTGATCATCGACTTACACAATTGCATTCCTAACCCAGAACCTATAATATCTTTATTCTCTTTTTCTGATGTTACAATCGTTTCTTGTAATAGGTTTTGTCTTGTCGTTTCACTCATTCCTAATCCTGTGTCTTCGATCACTAAATCGCAATAGCCCTCTCTTGTCTCTTGTGTATAGATCTTAATACTGTCTTCGGGATTGGAAAACTTGATGGCATTATCTATGATATTTCTCAAAATAATTTTTAAAGATTCTTGATCTGCAAATACCTTATCCTTTTTAAGGATGGTGTTTTCAAAATGAATCTTCTTTTCTAGCAACAAGGCTTTATAATTATGAGCGACTTGTTCTACAATAAAAAACAAACGTAGCTCCGTAACTTCAAAATAAGACTGTTTGGTTTGAAGTAATGCCCAATTTAATAGATTGTCTAATAAATTATAGGCTCCATTAACAATAGCACTATTGGAATGTAAAAGCGTGTGTACCTTCTCTAAATTCTTAGCTTCTAGATTATCAACTAAGTCTGTATTACTAGACTTTAAAGCATGCACCGAAGAACGTAAATCATGACTTACGATAGAAAACAGCTTGTCTTTGGTCGCGTTCAATTCATCAAGATCTTCTTTTTGCGCACTAATGATTGTATTACTTTTTACTTTCTCTCTATAAAAGTAAACGCCTGTCCCTAATAATAAGAGTAAGATAACTGAAGAAAGCATCAGTCCATCTTTTTGCGCTTCTTTCACTTTATTTTCAGCTTCCAGGAGGCTTACTTCCCGTTGTTTTTGCTCAACGGCAATTTGCTTTTCTAATTTAAGAACTTTAGCAATTTCATTCTGATCATTTTCAGCATCTCTTGCTTCATTATACGCTTCTATATATTGATATGCTTTTTCAGGGTTTTGAAGGTACTTCTCTATTTGATACATATTAAAAGAAGCATCTGCTTTTAAAGCATACGCATCTGTATAGGTAGACAATTCGTATGCCTTTTTGTAATAAAATATGGTTTCATCAAGCTTATCTTTATAATCATAATTAGTCGCTAAATTTCCATAAGCACCTATCAAGCCTATTGTATCTTTTTGAGCTTCTAAAAACAGTAGGTTTCTTTGTAAATAAACATCTGCTGTATCATATTCATCGAGATGTAAATAACACAAGCCTATATTGGCTTCAATATTACTTCTTCGTAACCCTAGCAGTTCATCATCAGGAATTTCTTCTATTCCTTTTAAACTTTCTAAAGCCTTTGCATATTGTTCTTGTTCTAATGCAATTTCTCCTAAAAAGATTTTGACATGAAGATGAAAGTCAAAATCATCAGTGATCTTCAAAAATTCGCTCTTAGCTTCGTCAAAAACATTTTGTTGCTTAAAACTATACCCTCTTAAAAAATGTGAAAAATTGGTGAGCTGTATATTTGTAGGTTTTACACTTAGCTGTTTACTGGTATATACTAACGTAGAATCCCATTCTCTTTGCAGGAACAATGATTGTGCCTTCTTAAAATCATTTTCCTTAGTAAACGCATCACCTTTACTCTTAACATATTTTTCAAAAGCACTATAGTCTCTTTCTTGAGAGAATGATAGTATTGAAAATGTCCAAAATAAAAGAAGTGTGAGTAGTCTACTTTTAAAATTCATGCCCCAATTTTAAGTACAATGTAATTAAAATTAGAGAGCAAAAAAAAGCAGAGAATAAGATTCTCTGCTTTTCATATATAATATCGTTACTATTAAGTAGATGGCTGTACCGTTGTCTTCTTTCCTGAAGAAGTAATAGGATCGGTATCCATCAAATATAGTGTTACCTCATCGTTTGTATGCAACGAAGTACATCCATATTCTGCGGTAATTGTATATTCAACTACATACTCAGGAGTTTCTTCTGCATGATCATACTCCAAACAAAACTTTGTATTTGTTTTATCCACTTTAAAATATAATTGAGATGTATTATTAGCATCTATATATACTTTAAAACTAAAGGATATCGAAGGTACTCCTTTATATTTTGTAACCGATACATCAAAAGGGTTTGGTAAAAATTTAGGTGTAACTTGATTCGGTCCAAGACTGCTGTTCAATACTTTTTTTACTTGAATAGATTTAAATGCGATTTTTGTAGTAAAATCAGATGGTGAAATTGTTAATGTGTCCATAATACATTAGATTTTGGGTTAAAAATTTATAAGTAGGTTAATTTATTTATTAGATAAAAGATATAGCATATATTAAGTAGAAGGCTGTACCGTTGTTTTCTTACCAGAAGACGTAATAGGGTCTTCATTATATAGATACAATTCAATTTCACTAATGGTTCCTAGTGTACTTCCCGAGTCAATTTCAAAAGTAAACGTATATGGATATAATGATGTTGGCGTTTCCTCTGTATAACAGTATCCTACATACATTTGAAAAAGAACCTTATCACCATCCATACTTATTCCATTTTCTACATAAACCTGTAGATTATTGATGGTAACTGCTGCATCTATTTTAACGGTAGCCGTAATCGTAATTTTTTCTTTAGCTGTTGTTACATAGTTAGCAGTAAATTCTGGTGTTACAGGGGTGTTTGTTGGTTGTACAGACCCTCCTGAATTATCAATTATTGCACCTTTCGTAATAGAAGAGCTCGGAATATTTTCTAATAACACAGTTCCTGCGGGCATTACAGCAACACAAGGTGCATCTTCTCCATTGTTTGTTTTTTGTGTGTTCATGATAAATTAAGTTTTAGGTTAAAAATTTAAATTAAGTAGCTGTTACAAATAAAGCGGAAACAATTTGATTTATTAACAAAAAATGGAATAAAAACAATAAAAATACCCATGAAAGGTACAAAAAATAGGATAAAGAGCATATTTCGACAAAAAAACAGCAAAAACGCTAAGTGTCTCAGGCACAAAACTTAGCCTATAAAATCTAGTAGTTTGCTATTTTTTGGTGTAAACTCCCCCCTCATCCTAGCCTTCTCCCAGAGGGAGAAGGAATTTGTTTTGAGATAAAAATAAGATCGTTTTAAAAAGAGACTCCAAGGTTACTTCGAGCTAGCCTGTTCGGCTGGAAATCCCATCACAATAGGCTATACATATACCAACTAACGTCTACCGACTAACAGTTAAAGACTAACAGTTAAAGACTAACAGCTAAAGACTAAGAGCTAAAAACTATCTAACTCCCAAACTCAAGTTGCTTGCCTTCTTTCTTGGCATTAGCATCCATAAAAGAACCAACAGCAATGCCGATACACATTCCTATAGGAAGCCCTATGCCTAGCAAACCCATATTATCAGTGACGGCTCCAAAAACAACTCCAAACGGTAACCCAAAAGTTGACATCCCCAAAACCATCCAAAGATTGCGGTAATAGTGTTTTGAGACAATTTTACATTTCTTTTGAAGGATCGTAAGAATCTTAGCCTGTTTTCTCCTAAGTTCTTTGGTGTATGCTTCTGTAGAGTCTGTCACACCATTAAGATCTTTTATATGCGCATTGATCGCTGTGATCACATCTTCTGGTAGTTTTCGCTCTCCTAACTCCCCTAATAGATTTTGAAAAGCAGTAATCTTCTTTTGTACTTTTTCTCCTTGATGAATAGCTAAAGAGACGTTGAGCTGTATAAGTTCCATAAAAATCTAAGGTGATAGTGAATGGCTATAGGTAGGAGGTTGTATGGATTTGTTACAGGGATTTATAAAAAACGTACTACCGACTAAAAGCTCCATTCCCTCATCCTAGCCTTCTCCCAAAGGGAGAAGGAACTGTTTTGAAGTAAGAAGTAACATACTCTAAAGTATCAATAATGAGTTTCCCCTCTAATAAGAGGGGATTAAGGGGTGTGTTATTAGTAAGTACATCTTTACATTAGAAAAATAATAGTACTAAACATTCTTTTCAGTAACACCTCCCTAGCCCTTACTTCGACAAGTGTCACACTGAGCCTGTCGAAGTGCTCAGCACAGCGCCTTTCTAGGAGGGAATAACAAAACATAAAATAATTTTCTTTTATAAATACGCTTTCGCGAAAATTTACGCAACACATACTCCATAGAACTACACGTCATTTCGACAGAACGAGGCACGAGTGACGAGAAATCACATCACAAACTGAAGTTGAAGTTGAAGTTGAAGTTGAAGTTGAAGTTGAAGTTGAAGTTGAAGTTGAAAATAAATCTATAAAAAACGTACAACCGACTACCGACTAATAGCTAAAGACTAAAAGCTGTTAAGGCATGATAGACGAACTTAAAAAGTCTGGCTTGTTTGAAGTGATAGGACCTGAGAAAAAGGCATTAGAAGAATGGAAACTCAAAACAGAAGTAAAACAGGCTGAAAAGAAAAAAGCACTGGATATTGCTAAGAAAATGAAAAAGAAAGGGTATGATACTGATACTATAAAAGAACTTACAGGTTTGAGTGTTTCTGCTATTGGGAAGTTGTAGGGTTAACCCACTAAAACATTTATATTCTCATCTATGATTTGCTCTTTCTTAGAACGAGATATTTCTATATTATAATCTTGTTCTAAAATCGACTTCTTCATTCTTCTATTAACTAACTTAGTCCTAATTTTTTCGAGCCTAGTAGTGTCTAAATGAGGAATTAAAATTGAATTTGTAAAAGATAAAATATCTTCAATATCTATATCATTACGAAGCATTTGATCTAATCTATTAAATTGCTTATCAGTAATATTCTTGCAATAAGGAATCGATAACTCTTTAAATTCATTTGGTGTTAATTCAAGAACTCCACCTCCATAAAACCGACCTTCCAATTCAGCTAAAACAAATGTCAAAGAATTATAAAATGAAAAAACTAAGTTTTTAATATTATAATTTTCTTTCATATTAATTCTATAAAAGGAATCAGTAGCTAGGCTATTAGCATCGTTAACAAAGATCTTAGGGTATTTATGACTCCTTTTTACAAATAAACCTTGAGATACCCATGTAGTAGGAACATGATACCAATTATCCCTTTTAATCATTTTATATCTTTCATGAAGACCTTTACCATCCTTTTTTTCTTCTCCTTTAATTAAATAATCAATTATTTTTTGATTCAGTTTTAATTTTGGAAGATTTGGAAAAAGTAAAAAATTAACTTTTACATTTTTTGCTTTCAATAAAGCAAAATCGGAATTTGTAAAATTAGCAACATTAGGAACAAGAGAACCTTTAGGAAGAATAGGTTTAATAATGCTTTTAAGCTTATTTAAATTATTTGCTTTCAATTCTTCGTCATTAAGAATGAAATAATCATTTGCAGCGGAAACTATACCTACTTGTGCTCTTTCGGTATAAAATTTTATTTGTTGATATTCATTTTTAATTTCATCAACAAAATTTAATTCTTCATCTGTAAGAATATAATTCGTCCACTTGTCTAAAGTAGTTCTGTGTATATTGTTATGTTTTTCTGTAAACTTTGGTTCTCTTAAATCATCTAATTTTTCAACTTGATAGAAAGAAATACCGCGTTGAGTTATATGTTCAATTCCCTTTATACCAATCAAAGCTACAACGTCTTGCTGTATTCCATCAAATATTAATTCATTAAAAGCAAAGACTTCTACTCTATCGAATTCATCAATAATTAAAGCCCTTAGTTCTTTTGCGTATTTTACTTGCAATATTTCAGATGGAATAACAAAACATAGTATACCATTTTGGTTTAAGCTCATTATTGCAGCTTCTACAAATGCAATCCAAATATTATTAATTTTTCCATTAGAGGTTATTATCTCACTTGACTTTTTAAATCTTTCATGAACTTCATCACAGCTTTTTATTTGTGTTTTTTGGAGAGTATTTCTTTTTATATAGGGCGGCTTTCCAATAATTAATGAATATTTATCATCGTTTGATAAATAATATTTTAAATAATCTTGATGATTAATAACTTTATTAATCTTATTTGATTGAGGGATTAAATCTTTAGCTTTATTTAATTCAACTTTATTTATATCAAATAAGTCAATAGAAACCTTTTCAATTGTGTTTAAATCTAAATAATTAAAAAAAGAAGAAACAAATTCACCATCTCCACAACTTGGCTCTAAAACAGATATATTCGTTTCATTAAGGTAGTTTTGAACAATATGATTTGACAAAAAATCTGAAAGAATTTTTGGAGTATAGTATGAACCTGTATTTTTTTTGTTTGTCATTAATGTTTAAATAATTTTTGGATGTAGTCATCATACGTGTTGTAAAGAATGATTAACCTTTTCATTAAATCAATATCATCTGGACTTTTAGCAACTAAATCTCTGATTTCAATTATAAGAATATGAACTTGTTCAATATTCCAAAGAATTTCATGTTGTGGGTTATATAACTTCATCGCGTTATACATCCATTCTCCTAAATCAGTATTAGGCTTAATCCTTCCATTTTTTAATCTATTAAACTGATCTTTATATTCATCCTCACAAGGGTCTATAAATCCCTCATTGTTTATATTAGGTACTTTTTCGTCATTTGATGGCCACTTGTTGCGTTTTGCATTATTACAAGAACGACAAGAATAAACAAGATTAGTATAATCAGTTATAGTTTTTATTGTTAAAAACTGTTTTTTATTTCTTTTTTGAGGAATAAAATGATCAATTTCAAACCAAATAGACCTCCAATTATCTAAATCGTTACAATAACCACATCTATCTTTATAATCAGTTTTTAAATCCTTACGATGTTCTCCATGAGAATTAACTTTTTTTATTATGTTTCTTCGTTTCGGAGTGTGTTCTCTAAAATTACTCATTATTTTTGCTGCGTTTTCTTAATTCATCAAGAATCTCTCTAGTTTCAATAACAAAATCATTCAATTTCGTTATTGATTCAGTCTTTATAAGACTTACCCTGATTTCTTTTCCTTCAGGTTCTAATTCATCCATTAAGATAAATAACTTAGTTAGTTCTTCTTCTTCTTCAGGATTAAGTACTGATTCATTTTTCTTTTTTACTAAACCTTCTATTAGGGCTTGTGTAGATGAAATTTTTCGGTAGAAACTATCTATATCATGCTTTATTTTAGCTTTAAGAATTTGTAATGCTTCTTCACTTTCTCCGTCTAAATCACTTTTACCATTTATGATATGAACATCATCCATATGGTTTATAGCTTGTGGCTCATATGATGTTAACATTGTTATTGGAAAATGTGGTTTAATATTTCTTATAGCATCAACAATTTTGTTACCATTAAAATCAACTTGCCCTTCTTCATCCAATAAATAATCTGTAACCACACCATCTGGTTCACTTTCAAATATTTCCTTTAAAAGGGAATCAATAGTAGAACCTTCACTTACTTTAATTCTAGTTATATCAAAATCAGCTTTAAATGTTTGATAAAATGTATTTAACCAAGCATCACTTTCATCTATATATACAATTCTATATTTCATTATCTTGTTTTAAATGTTATTTTATGTTTCAGGCCATCTTTTACACCAATTATGGAAATTGAAGAATTATTATATTCTTCAATAATAGATTTTACTATATAAAGTCCCAATCCTGTTCCGATTGTATCACCTTTTTTATCCTTTTTAGATGATTCCATTAATTTAAATATCTCTTCTGGATTATCTAAATATTGTTCATCTAATCCTTTACCATTATCTGAAAATCTGATTTCAATATTATCGCCTATTTTTTTCCAGTCTATTTCAATTAATTTCTGCTTACCCTTAATGCCTTTAAGATAGTTCATAGAATTTGATAGCAGATTATTAAAAATTGAATCCATATCAACTTCAAATGCTCTTATGACATTTGAAGTATCGTTATTTCCTTTAAGACTTATTTTAATATCTCTCTGCTCTAAAGCTTTGCTCCACGTTGATTTAAATTTTTCGAAATAATCACCAAAGTTTAGATTACTTCGTTCTCTTTTATCTCTTTTCAATGTATTTAAAGAATACTCTAGCCAATGCTTCAGTTTAGTATCTTCCTCCTGAATTAGTTTTATCATATAGAAAGGATTGTCGTCCTTATCTAATAATTTATTTAGTTTTTTCTCATTTAAGTGATTCTTTAGTTCTCTTAATAAAAAAGATGTACGAGGAATGAGTCTTGACCTAAGACTTTTAACTTCATGAGCAAAAGAAGATATTATCAATCCAACACTTGCAAGATTTCTTAAAAGTCGAATTTCGTCTTCTTTTTCGTCAAGTTCTCTAGTAAGAATTTGAACACCTTCTGCTAATGTTTCTTCTGTATTTGTAGAACCTGTATCACCTGCTGATTGTTCTCCTCCTTCTTGATTATTCTCTTTTTCTTTTCTTATTCTTTCTGCTTCTTCTTGAGCTTTCCTCTTTGCCTCAGCTTCCTTATTTTTCTTCTTATTCAATTCAGAAAAGTGGTACATTATTGTATTCCTGTCCTTTTCAAAAAAGGAAATCATTTCTTTTATAATATTTTCAAAAAGAAAGAAAACATCATTTTCTATTATGCCTTCTCGACCTGATTTGTCTTGAAAACTTACATTATCTAATCTAGAAATGTTAATAGTACCTGCAATCTGATTAGGTCGAATCCTATAACCTCCTAATCTCTGTCCAGCACCTCCAGGGCTTTGAGATTGACGTTCTCCTAGTTTTAACCAATCTTGCCCATTCTCACCATATGGTCTTATTCTGAAATCATCCCTGAAAATTTTCACACCCCCAAATCTTTTTAGCCATGCTTTTCTACTTGCGCTACTAAAATTTTTATATGGATATTTTTTAAGATCTCCGTCTTGTTTATCATCTGATTTTGTGTTTTTTAAATAATAAAAACTAAAATCAAACTTTCCAACTTTAGAAATTAAATTAGGATCAATATCTTTAGACAGTATTAAATTTATGGGTTTTGATATAGTAATTGATTTTTTCTTAAAGTCTTCAAGGCGATATGGATGTTTTTTCATTGGATCGAAGTCAAAAACTTCAGTATATCTATTTTCTATAACTTCAATATCTAATTCATTTCTTGTAATTATGATTTCGACATTCCCATCATCGTCTGCTTTATATTTTGCCTCTACCTTATAATCATAATCATCATAATATGCCGTTTTAACTTTTCCAAAACTCTCATTGTCAGCATTTGAAAATAAATGGATTTCAAAATCAGATTGTTCTTTTGGAGGGAGAAGCATTTCCAAATTACTAAATAGATTATTTAATTGGTCAATTTCCCAATTATCATTTAAATCAGAAATCTCGATTATAGTTCCACTCTCAAAAGATGATTCATTTAACAACTTTATGAGTCTTTCATTATCAGAAAACCTATCCAGTATTTCTGCCTTAAGATTTAAATCATTTTTATTTTCTAAGTCAGCTTTTACTTCTGAAACTGTTGTTCCTATCTGATCAAAATCACTCCAACTTACTTTCCAAAAAAGACCGTTTTTTGTTTTTTTAGAAACCGTTAATAATTCTGTAATTAATCCAAGTCTATTTAAAGCGAATCTCCCAATACCTTTAGCTCCTGTTTTGACTCTTCCATTATCAGATAAATGTTGATAAAGTTTATCATCTGTTCCAATCGTCATCCATTGATTTGAAATGGTGTCTTTTGTCATTCCTATTCCACTATCTATTATATAGATTTTACTTTTCTGTTTATCTGTTTCATAAAGTGTTTCACCTTCGTCATTTTCAGTTTCTATATAAACCAAATCAAATATTAAAATACAGTTAGCACTATCAGCGTCGTAAGTATTTTTAACTAATTCAATTATTGCACCTTCTTCATTTGAAAAATTTTCTAAGCCAATTAATTTAGCTGTTCTTGCTGATACTTTAAATGGTATTTTTGACATATTAAATTTTACTTTTATTTGATACAACTAAATCTTTTACATCAACATCTAAAATTTCAGCAATTTCATTCAAAACTTCTAAACTTGGTTGTGACCTATTTTGAACATAGGAATTCACCATGTTATAGCTTTTTCCAAGTTTTTCAGATAGCCAAACTTGTTTAATCCCTTTAGCATCTAGTATTTCTTTAATGCAATTCATTTGATTATTTTAATAGATTAAATATATAATAATATCTTGAAATATGAGATATTATTATATGCTTAAATTGTTCAATTAGGAATGATATCTTTTTACGCATATTCTTAAAGAAATCTTTTACATAAACCCGTAAACCAAAATAAATACCACCACTATACCATTTCATGTAAGCAAACCCCAAAAAACACCCAACCACCACCCTACTCTCCAAATGTTAACACCTCTTAAAAATTCCTTAATGCCTCTTAAAAATTTCCCATTTAATAGTACTTTCAATGGCATAAAAGGAATTAAACCAAAATCCCGTTGAAAAAACGGGATTAGTTCAGTTTTTAATTTTGTGTATGTCTTACAGACGTCTCAAAATTAAGTTTCACTAACAAACTCAAAACATGAATAAAAACTATCTACTCTCACTACTAGTAGTTTTCTCGATGTGTTATGGTACCATTGCACAAACAGACTATCGTAATGAGCAGCAAGTCACTGCTGCGCTTAATAGTATTGCTTCCAAAGGCGGTGCAAAAGCCAAACTCACCTCGCTGGTCAAAACAGCGGGCGGAAAAGACATCTGGATGCTCACCTTATCTGATGGAAATCCTGAAAGTCATCCCGGCATTGCCATTATGGGCGGGGTACAAGGAGATCACTTATTAGGTACAGAATTGGCTATACACATGGCAGAAAACATCGTCACCAATCATCCTGAAGTACTTAAAAAAACGACTTTCTATATTTTCCCGAATCTAAGCCCAGATGCAACGGCTCAGTATTTTGCAGCCACCAAATTTGCTAGACATGGGAACGCGACCAAAACAGATGATGATCGTGACGGACAGACCAATGAAGATGGTTTTGAAGACTTAAATGGAGATGGCATCATCACCATGATGCGTATCGAAGATCCGACGGGTGTTTATAAAATGCTGGAAGAAGATAATCGGGTGATGGTGATGTCAGATCCTAATAAAGGAGAACGTGGCACCTACAATCTACTTACCGAGGGGATGGATAATGATAAAGACGGTGATTTTAATGAAGACGGTCTAGGCGGTGTTGCGTTCAAT
>CAKZKZ010000057.1 GCA_937124495.1 uncultured Dokdonia sp.
ATTCGCATACCTTTTATGACGATTGGTCCAGGTTTATTTTATATTGGATTAGCAACCCATGCTGGAAAATTTATAAAAAAGTACACGCTATGGTCAATTTCAACATTCATTGGAGTTATTGGAATTGGATTAGGAGCTTTTACTTATGACAGTAGAATGCTTATTGTTTTAAGCCATATTTTATTAACGATAGGGATTACAGTGCTGATCTTCAAAAAAAGGGACGGGCTTTCTCCAAACGAAATAAAAAACATTGCGCAATAATCCGCATAATTACCTATTTGTGGCATTAAGGTCTATAGATTTGAGTGTAAATGCACCTCTTCTAGAATGATGATCTGTAAGAAAATACACAGTTGTATTATTGATCAATACAGGTTTTTTCTTCAAAGATATGTTTGTCGTTATCACCTGATCTCCATAATACAATTGATGTTCTTTAACGGTGATGCTTTCGGTATCAAAACTTATAATTGGGATTTCTGTAGTAATCGTTTCATCTCCATTTCTCCCTAATACTTTATAGGTTAGTTTCCCTTGATCATTAAAAAAGTCATAGATCATAAAATATTCTCTCTTAGATATCACATACTGAGAGTTATCCTGCGTACTATCATTTTTTAAACCGCCATAAGACACCAGAAATAACACTACAAAAACAAGAATTATATATCGAAAATAAAACGTTCCTCCTATTAATTTATACATATATATACTTAAAAAGAGCACTAACCATAATCTAGAAAATTGAATACCAAGAGGCATATCTCCCAATTTATAAAATGGGAAATTACAAATGACCGTTACTATTCCTAGTAGAAATAGGATATGTGGCATTTTTAACCGCTTCCGCGAAATGGTATACTCAGGCTTCGGAAGTAGTGAAAACATCACAAAAAGTGGAATTACCCATAAGATCTGTGCATATGTTGCTGTGCGTCCTTGGGTTAAAAATAAGGTGACAACCCATATTGCGAGTAAAGTAAATGTACTGCCCTTTTTACGAATAGATATTCCGATAGCACTTCCTATAATAATGGCCTTAGTAATCCAATTGGCAATACTATAGATTCGTTCATTAGCGATCCAAGCATCTGGATTGTAGTGGGTATCTTCTATAAATAAAAATTTAAAAAATACATTTAATGATTGATAATTAGCTCTATAATCTATAGTCGTTTTACTCAAAAAAGTATGTGGTAATATATCCAAAAAGTATGATTCCCAAAGAGTATGTCCTGTTATAGCAATTCCGATAATTCCAAAAAGAAGCGTTGCTATAATACATAATACAATAGCTTTCCAACGTTTTTGAAACGCTAGTGGAATTCCATAAAAAACAGGAAAGAATTTTAGCAATGCAGCAAAACCCAAAAGAACACCTGTACCATATTCTTTTCTTTTTTCAAGAACATAATAGCCAGCTACGACAAAAAAGAAAACAATAAAATACGATTGCCCAAAAAGAATCTGGTTCCGAATAGGAACATAAAACACTATAGGAATAGCTAATAATAGCCATTTTGAATTTGGGATTGTTTTCTTTGTTAGCAATAGCAATCCAGCCAAGAAAAGTAGGATACTTATGCTATTAAAAACAAGCTTAGCAACGTATGCATTTTCGATATACGTTAATGGAAAAAATGCGGCAAGTGTAAAAGGGCTGTTGACATAAAAGTCTACCAACTCATCGGTATAACCTAGTTCCCAGATATATGAATTAAAAGCATGAATATCAAAAATAACTGTTTCTGGGGGAATACCATCGTGTAGTAATCTAGCAGAAAAATAGCTATTTGAAAAATCATGCAATGGCAGTGAATATGATGAAATTAGAAAATAAAGACACAGGACTATCGTGGGTACTAGATAGATTAAAAGTGTTTTATTGTTCTTTATGATTGTTTTCATGCATCACAAAAATAACCTTATTTAAAGAATCAATTCTATTCTCTTTAATATGTTAACTTTGTGTATTCATATCGTCTATAGTTAAAGCTTAAAATAGCAATACAACGCATGATTAACAACAAAAAAGTAGTTGTCGTATTACCTGCCTATAATGCAGCCCTAACATTACAACAAACCTATGATGAAATCCCTTTTGATATTGTAGACGATGTGATCTTAACAGATGATCATAGTACGGATAATACCGTAGACGTTGGAAAGTCTCTAGGCATACAACATATTATTGTACACGAGAAAAACAGAGGGTACGGCGGAAATCAAAAATCGTGTTACAACAAAGCATTGGAGCTAAATGCAGATATTGTGATCATGCTACACCCCGATTACCAGTAC
>CAKZKZ010000058.1 GCA_937124495.1 uncultured Dokdonia sp.
AATAAGCGTGAGTCATATCCTGCAGTGATGGGAAGCAGTATGTTATCGTATCGTATTATAAGTGCTTCTATCGTATTTTTAAGGAGTTTTTGTGTTTCTAGCGTAACAACTTTCTCTTCTAATTGATTTGGCGCAAAAATGGGTAATCTCTCTACCTTGTGATATTGTGTATCTAGATAATGATTTGGGAGCAATTTTTTTAAACGATCATCCCAATCTTCTTCAGAGAGCAGCCAATGTTCATTAATGTGTAAAAATAAAGGGTCTTGAAGTAGTGCTTGTTTTTCGGGAGCGATTTGTGATTGTAAGTTTAAGGTGTCTAAAATAAGCTTGTCGGAAGAAGAGATGTAATAGTACTCTTTATTTTTCCAATAGTAGAGTTGCCTTTCGGCGAAACAGTCTGTGGCTAAAATAGTTTCTTTTTCAGTATGGTATACAACCACATATTTGCCTGATAATTTTTCTAAGTTCTTGAAAAAATCTGTTTTTGTTGTATTGTTTGCTAGTCTATCTGCTATTTCTTGATTAGATGCTGTAGGTTGGTAAGGATCTATGATAAATCCTAGAATGGTAACTGTGCAATTTTGCTTTCGCGAAAGCGTACAAAGCAAATCTTGATGATAAAAAACGGTATATTCATCGATAATATAGTTCGAAAATTCCTCTTCAGAAGTAAAATCTACTGTAGAATCATTTGTAATGAAGTATTGCTTTTTTTTCAAGATGGTGTTTTATACGTGTAAATATAAAGGTTACTTGTTGATAGCAGTAAAGGCAATCTTATTTATTTAAAGATGTTCGTACTTTGAGAATTAGATTCTTCTCTTTAAAATCCTAAGATATAATCTAAAAGCATCAAACGTCTTGAAAAGTTTTATTTTCTTTAAGAATAATGCTCTACTTCTTTCAAAGTCAGGATTTGTGGGGATGGCATTGATTTCTTTGTGATTATCAACGAGATGTTCAATGATTTTTTGGTAGAGTGTACTTGTGAATTTATCTCTATCTTTTCTTTTTGTCGCTAGAAGAAGTTGTAATAAAGCTCTTGAGTTAAAAGGAGATAGTAATTCCAGATTCATGGCATGTGCTTCTGTTTTTGCTTTAGCAGTCCAATTTCCCATTTTTTCTTCCCAATAAAATAGATCTAGTATATGATAGTCCTGTTTTTTGAAAAGTGCTTTATTCTGTGACAACCAGTCCTGATACGTGTCAATGACAAATGGATTGTCAGAATACCCATTAAGAAGCGTTAGTTTTTTTGCAGTAACGGGTTGAATATAGTTATAATAATTTCTTGCAATTTCACTGATGTTGCCATTAATCAGTGCCTTATTTGCAACTAATTTTGGAAAAGAAGCAGTTCTTGGATGGTCAATTCCAGTAGTCTCTAGCGTATGATTTGTCTCATCAGCATCTTTTATAATGTGTAATTTTTTGCCAAAAATGTTCGTTATTTTTTGTGCTATGACAATATCATAATGATCATCACTCATGTTTGGATGTTGTGAGACAAAATAATCACATGCTGTACCTAAACTAGCAAGAAAGAGGAGACGGCTATCAAAACCACCAGTGACAGGTAATACGATGTCGTGTCTATTTGCAATAGCAGTAATATACCCTTTAAGCATGAGTGCTGCTTTTTTTGCAACAGTTTCTAGAGGTTGTGCTATGATTTTTTCATTTGGAAAAAAACGCACCGTTTTTTTATGGAGCATATCCATATAATGATTGGGGGCAAGGTGCCTTATGTTTGGGATTGAAGTTGTTGTCCCAATGCATAGTTTTTTCTTGTTAAAGAGTGCAGAATTGTAATAGCTATGATCCTTCTCGTTATTTTCTTTCGTAGAAATTAAATGTAATTGAGATCCTACTTCGGTATAATTATCAATGTAGTAGACTTCATTTTGTGCGCAACAATCATTGAGCATGATAAGCTCTTTCTCTGTAGAGTAGATCAGTACATATTCTCCATAATAGGTATCTAGAATTTTGAATACATCTTCTTTTGTTTGTTGTTTGACCAGTATGTCTACTAGTTCTTGGTTAGATGCTTTGGGATTTATATAATCAAATACGTTCCCTAATAAGTAAAGAGAAGTGCTCTTATGATGGGAATGGGTGTAATGTAAGTTTTGATGGTATTGTAAGTAGTATGTTTTAATTTTTACAATAGAACAAGCATCATTACTCTCAGAAATAGAAGTTTTAAAAGTAAATTGCTTATTGTTCATCGTTGTATGCTACAAAAAAAGCAAGGTATGGATATAAATTTATACTGTCCTTTGTACCACTTCAAAAATCTTATTGTTATCACATTTAAGTGTTTTTGAAGGATATTTAAGTAACAAGGCATAATCATGCGTTGCCATTAGAATGGTATTTCCATTTTTATTGATCTCTTGTAGCACTTCCATGACTTCAACACTAGTTTGCGGATCTAGATTTCCAGTAGGCTCATCAGCAAGAATAAGTTCTGGATCAT